>JAFRIL010000237.1 GCA_017432845.1 Lachnospiraceae bacterium
CCTATATCGGTCATTACCTCACGCATCCGTCTCATTGTTCATCTGCACCGTCTTTCCATGTATTTACGGCATCTGTGATGCATTTTGCGATAATATTCTGTCCCTCTTCTGACAAAAGGAACTGAAGATCTTCGCTGTTATCCATGAACCCGGCTTCGAGGTAGATCATATTGTTAAGATCGCCGCCGCACTCAAGATATTTCTTCGGAGCCTGCAAAATACCTGCATCATTACCCGAATAACCATGGTTATATCCGCTCGTGGTGTGAATCGGACGGTTATATGCTTCTATAGCCCTTATAAACGCATCGCCTATGTCATTTCTGAAGGATCTGTCACAGTCATAAGACACACAGTGAAAACCCTGTCCACCGCCACCATCCGCGTGAAGGACTATCCATAGGTCATACGTGGCCGCAAGTCTTCCCCGCTCCCAGTTACCCGGAGCCGTGCCACCGCCCGCTGATGCAGGGTGCACATCATCCCTGGAAAGAGTTACGTCATAACCCTCTTCTGTAAGAGCGTCCTGTACCATAAGAGCCAGATCATATATAACATCGCACTCCGTTCTGCCTCCTCCGGTCGTTCCGACCGATGTTCCAAGCGAATTAGCGGGAAAATCTCCCGTTGCCGCCCCTGCTCTGCCACGTTCATATTGCTGTCCATCATATTCGGTAAGACAAGCCGCATCTCCGCCATGGCCGGGATCGAGATATATTCTTATGCCATTTCCATCATGCCCGTCATTTCCGAAATCCTGACGGGTCCGCTGTTTTGTCGGATCCAGTCCGTTTAAGTTTTCCTCAGGGGTTGCCGGCTCTACCAGTCTTCTTCCTGTCTGCGCCCTGCTTCCCGGCTTCGGAGTTGGAGTCGGATCCGGTGTCGGTGTTGGTGTAACTGTTGTGCTCTGTACAGAATTCGTTACAGGCGCAAGCTCTTCTTTCGGATCTTCTGCCTTTTTGCATCCTGCAAGCAAAATCATCATAAGGATGATAAGAAATGTGATTGCGTATGCCAGTCTGTTCGATCTTGCTGATTTCATGCTATTCCTCCGCTTTCCAATACATTCCGATACATTCGCCGTTCTTATCCGCTGCGTTGATTTTCTCGTTCTTGTCGTAGATGTTCTTTGTTACCTCATTGATCTGCGAAATATTGCCTTTATATCCGCATCTTCTGGCAATTCTTTGAGCAAGCTCAATAAACCTCGGACTGTATGTACAGAACTTTTTCAGGAATGTCTCGGTCTTCCAATATCTTGTCTTGTTTGCCATTTTTATCCTTTATAACGCAAGGAAAACGCCCGGAATGATCCTTCAAACCTTGCTTAACGAGGCCGCAAGTTGTGATCTTCATTGTTCAGGAGAAAAGATTACGTTCTTGCAGTCGCGTCTTTTATCAGACTTTCGGACGGGGTGTATTACTCTTTGAGCGAAGAGGTTATGCCGGAAATCTGAAGCGGTTTTGTATAATCTTGTTATACGGTCCGTTCCACCATATGATCCATCGGGATCCGGAATATCTTTGATATCCTGTACAATGTAGTAGCGCTTGGGTTGCTAAGTCCCTGTTCCCACGATGCCACGGTGTTTTCAGACTTTCCGAGGATCTTCCCGAGTTCCGCCTGGGTCATGCCGGCTTCTTTTCGGTAATATTTAAGTGATTCGCTCAGATTCTTGCGAAGTACCGACTCCACATCCTTGCCCGGGGGATTATTACTGCCGGTTAAATGTTCTTTATCAATCCGCTGCCAGATCTGATCCTTTAATACATCGATTTCATCATCTGTGTTTTGCTGTACAGGGATCTGCGGGAGTTTTTCAAGTTCCTCTACCGTCGCCCTGCTTTCCAGCAGATAAAGAGCGGTCTTATAAAACCGCTTTATATCGTAGGTATTATCGTTGTCTGCAATGCCCATGCTTCTTTTTACGAGGCAGTGAGCTCTGTCTATATCTGTTTTTGCCAATTCTTGTAGTAGCATAGTATCTCCTCTTTTACTTTAATTCCCACACAGCGACCACTTCATCATCTTCATTGTTATAAAATGACCAGTAGTCCTCATGATCCAGGTAAATGTAATGTCCGTATACGCACACTATCGCTCTGCCGCCAAAATGAAGGTTTTTAAGCTTCGGGCGAAGACCGCGTTTGAAACTGTCGCGTCTCTTTACCTTGAGATGATTGCAGATGTAAGCATTTGCAAGTGTCAGGGATGCGTATCCATTATCTTTAAGTTTCGATATGTAAAAATCGGTATCTTCCGGCAATACTCCGTCAAGAGCGCTTGCCACAGCACATACGGAGCACGGAAGCTCTTTCAGGCTGTTTTGGGGATCTATTCTTTTCATGATTCTGTAGCTCCTTTGCTTAGCATCTTGATCTTATCGTTAACCACTCCCATTGGTTTCTGTATTGCGTACCATTTCGGATCGCGGATCCCGTTCTCGCCGATATGGTTGTATTCGGCGGCATATTCTTCCAGTTCCGACATGATGTCGCCAAGAATGTTTATGGCGAAATCGTATTTTTCTTTGTTCTGTTTGTCTTTCATGTACTTATC
>JAFRIL010000238.1 GCA_017432845.1 Lachnospiraceae bacterium
GGTTGCAACAAGATACTGCGATCCGGACGGAAATATCTCGATGGATGAAGAGTACAACGTCAACGGATCATTTGGTGCGATAGAAGGTATCACGAGTCCCGACGGAAGAGTGTTCGGCAAGATGGGACACTCGGAGCGTCGCGGACAAAACGTTGCCGTAAACATTACCGGATGTCAGGATATGAAGATATTCGAGTCGGGTGTAGATTACTTTAAATGATGGCAGGAAACAAGTACGGCCGTTCGTTCTCACTGACGAAATGGTGGCAGAAAACCAAGAGAGAAAAAGAACTTGTGCAGGTCATTGTGATCTGTGCCATCCTTCTTGCGGCCTGCGTGCTGATCGCAGCTTTCCATGTCAGTCGTATTCTTAATGCGTTCGAGCAGTCTTCATATGATTTTATCATCAACAGATCCGAGCTGTCGTCCCGATTCTTCTCCGAGAATTTCGAGCGCCGCGGATCGCTCGTGTCGGCTGAAGCCCAGGTACTGTCCCAGAGCAAGGACGGGGGCAAGGAAAGGATATGCAGCGGACTGAAGGTGCTTGAGCAGACCGGCGAGTTTTCATATGCGATCTATGTATCGAACAGAGGTATCAAGTATTACTCGAGCGGGTCTACCAATTCGACACTGCTCGGTCCGTATGCGGAAGCGATCGACGAGAACATGCCTGTCACTGCGTACCGTAACTTTGATTCAAAGATCACCAAGGACGAGATATGCTTCGGTGCACCTGTTGAGAAGAACGGAATACTCCAGGGCTATATCATAGGTGTCGAAAATGCGCAGATCATGTTTGAGACCAATCCGAACGGTGCGTCGATGGTTGCCGAAAGATACCTGACGGATTCACACGGCAATGTAGTCGCATTTACGAAGAATGATCAGGTGCTTGACGGAACAGGTCTGAACATCTTCGATATTCTAACACATGACAGCATAGACGATTATGCCGCACAGCAGATCAGGGAAGATGTTCTTAACGAGATAAGTCCCGATGAGATCACATACCGTGAACTGTCTGTTAACGGTAAGACAGGCTATGCGCTTTACAAACAGCTTTCAGGAACGAGCGGATGGGATCTTTTCTACATCGTCTATTCGGATGACGTACGCTTAACGATCCAGCCGATCCTTGTGGAATCATTCGGAGTCATGCTGATCGTCATAGTGATCATGGCTGTCATGGCATCTTTTGTATTCCGGTATATAAAGAGCGAGCAGAAGAAGGTATATGATCTGGCGTATGTCGATGACCTGACAAGGGCACCCAACGAGAATGCCTTCAAGGAAAAGGCAACCGAGCTTCTGCTGGAGAATCCGGAAGTGCCGTATATGCTCACGTGTTTTGATATCATGAACTTCAGATACATCAACGAGGGATACGGACACCTTAAGGCTGACATGCTCCTTCGCGACATCGCTGTAGCACTTCGCGAGTCGTACGCATACAACGAGACGTTCGGAAGACTGTCCGCCGACAGGTTCGTCGGACTGTGCGTTGATGACGAAAGAGGCGTTGCCAGAAAAGAGTTCATAGACGAACGAATTGCCAAGGCCACAGAAGAGATCGGAATGAAATACCCGATCAAGTTCAAGACCGGTATATACTATATCAGGGACAGGAAAGAGCCTATATCCGACATGATAGACAAGGCTAACCTTGCGCGTAAGTCGGTCGATGCCTCCCAGAGAAATCTTGATGCCGAATACCGTGAACAGCTCATGGAAGAGACGCGTCAGCAGGAGAGAATCGAGTCGAGGATGCACGAGGCGCTTGATAACGGTGAGTTCAGACCTTACCTTCAGCCCAAGTGGAACATGACAACGGATCAGATATACGGTGCGGAAGCCCTTATCAGATGGGTTGATTCTTCAGGTAACGTTATCCCGCCGAATGAGTTCATTCCTGTGTTCGAGAAGAACGGATTCATCGAGCAGGTCGATTTCTATATGCTCGACAGCATATGTGCATACATCAGACAGATGATAGACGAAGGACGCGAGGTCTATCCGGTATCTATCAACCAGTCAAGATATCTGCTCTATGACCCCAATTACATAATCAGGGTCCAGGAGATCATGCTCAAATACAGGGTTCCCAAGGGCCTTATAGAACTTGAGATAACCGAGACCGTGTTCTTCAACGAAAAAGAACGTATGCTTGAAGTGATGCGAAATCTTAAGGAATTCAACATGAACTTGTCCATTGATGATTTCGGATCGGGTTATTCGTCGCTGAACCTTCTTCGTGACATACCGTTTGATGTCCTAAAGATCGACAGAGGGTTCCTCGATGAGTCGACCCAGAGTGATTCCGGTAAGTGGATACTCCGCAAGATCGTTGAAATGGCCGAGGGATTGAACCTCAAGGTGATCTGCGAAGGTGTTGAGACACATGAACAGGTTGAGATGCTCCTTGACATCGGATGTATTTATGCGCAGGGATTCCTGTATTCGCGGCCCATCCCGATCGAAGAGTTCATGGAGAAGTACAACACACCCATCGACGGGGATTCGCCGGTAACGTATGATATGCAGGCCAATGACTACGACGTACAATACGAACTATCAACACAGGCTTGAGGAGATCATCTCCGGGCTTGATACAAGACCGAGACTGTTATTACATAGCTGCTGCGCACCTTGCAGCAGCTATTGTCTGACTTACCTTCTGCCTCATTTTGACGTAGACTGCTATTTCTACAATCCGAATATAACCGACAAAGAGGAATATGATCTGCGTCTTCAGCAGATGTATATATTGGTTGATGAACTGCACAAGTTGCTTCGCGATACCGGTCTTCATCCATCTGATCAACGGATACGGATCATCGAAGGAGACTATGAGCCGGAAGTATTCATTAAGCGTACGGAAGATGAGGGACTGACATCAGAGCCCGAGGGTGGGAGCAGATGCAGCATGTGCTTTACGATGCGTCTTACAAAGACTTATGAGCTCGCATCAAAAGAAGGCTACGATTATTTTGCTACAACGCTTACGATAAGTCCCCACAAGAACGCACAGCTTATCAACTCCATCGGATATTTGATAGGAGGCGATATGTGGCTTCCGGGAGACTTTAAGAAAAACGACGGATATAAACGTTCGACAGAACTGTCCAAACAGTTCGGCCTCTACCGCCAGAACTACTGCGGATGCTCATACTCGCAGCATCAGTGACGAAATATAGGAACATATTCGAAAGGGAGAAAATGGAAACGATAATAGAAAAGATCAGTACAATAGTCGAGGATGCATTCGAGCAGTGCGGATATGACAGAAAGTACGGAAAGGCCGGGATCAGCAACCGCCCGGATCTGTGCCAGTTCCAGTGTAACGGCTCTCTAGCGTCCGCAAAAGAATACCACAAAGCACCGATAGCTATCGCTAACGAAGTGTGCGAAAAGCTTTCGGCAAACAGTTCATTTTCAAAGGTCGAGGCAGTGGCTCCTGGATTTTTGAACATAAATCTGGCAGATGATTTTCTAGCGAAGCATTTAAATGAAATGGCAGGCGATGAAAAGTTCGGGCTCGAGGCTGTAAAACCTCTAAAGATCATCGTTGATTACGGCGGACCGAACGTTGCCAAGCCGCTTCATGTCGGGCATCTGCGTGCTGCGATCATCGGCGAGAGCGTAAAGAGGATATGCAGGTTTATGGGACATGAGGTCATCGGCGACGTGCATCTGGGTGACTGGGGACTTCAGATGGGACTGATCATTACCGAGCTTCGCTACAGAAGTTGCGATCTTCCTTATTTTGACGAGAGCTTTACCGGGGAGTATCCGGCCGATCCTCCGTTTACTCTTTCCGAACTTGAAGAGATATATCCTGCCGCATCGGCAAAGTCAAAAGAGGATGAGGCGTTTAAAGAGGAAGCGCTTCTTGCCACCAAGCAGCTCCAGGCAGGGCATCGCGGGTATCGTGCCCTCTGGCAGCATATCATGAACGTATCCGTTCCGGACCTTAAGAAAAACTACGCGGACCTGTCGGTGGACTTTGACTGGTGGAAAGGTGAGAGCAGTGTTGACGGCCTGATCCCGCAGATGGTGGATGACATGAAGGCCGGCGGTTTTGCATATGAGAGCGAAGGTGCGCTCGTTGTCGACGTGGCGAAAGAGGACGATACAAAGGAGATACCTCCGTGCATGATCTTAAAGTCCGACGGGGCGTCCCTTTATACGACGACAGACCTTGCAACGCTTCGCGACCGACGCGATACATTTGATCCCGACAGGGTCATTTATGTTGTCGACAAACGCCAGGAGATGCACTTTATCCAGGTGTTCAGAGCAGCCGAAAAATGCGGCATTGTCAGGGAAGGGACCGTTCTTGATTTTCTCGGATTCGGAACGATGAACGGAAAGGACGGCAAGCCGTTCAAGACACGTGAGGGCGGAGTTATGCGCCTTGAAGTGCTCATCGATGACATCAGGAAGACGATGCTTCAAAAGATCACCGACAATCATGAGACCGACCCTGCCGAGGCCGAGCAGACGTCCAAAACGGTAGCGCTTGCCGCGATCAAGTATGGGGATCTGTCCAACCAGGCGACCAAGGACTATGTGTTTGACATCGACAAGTTCACCTCGTTTGAGGGAAATACCGGCCCTTACATCCTCTACACGATCGTCAGGATCAAGTCGATATTAAATAAATATGCCGCATCCCAAAAGAGTGATAAGCTTCCTAAGGCGCTGGGTCCTGCGGCAAATGAATATGAGCGTGCACTGATGCTCGCCCTTACGAAGTTTTCGCAGACGATCACCGCAGCATATGATGAGATCGCACCTCACAGGATATGCGCATACATATATGATGTCTGTAACGAATTCAACCGTTTCTATCATGAGACGAGGATACTCGTCGAGGAAGACGAGAATAAGAAGAAAGGCTGGATAGCACTCCTTCTTCTGACACGCCGGATCCTCGAACAGTGTATCGATCTGCTCGGATTTACGGCTCCCGAGAAGATGTAAGAATTTTCTGAAAATATTAGCACTCGCCAGTTGACAGTGCTAACAAACTGTGCTATCATGCCATTAAAGGGCGTGGCAACGTGTTTCTGAGAAAACCTTGTGAAGGCGCCTGCGCCTGACGAGGTTTTTTCCAGTCTGGCTCAGCTGCGCCATTGAGACTGGGGGACGGTTCCTTTGTCTCATGTCAGGTCCGCGAAGCGGGCGTGACACGGCGACGTTTAGTTCGACCCGCAAGGGGAGGACTCAATGTTGGTTGTTAATCTCGCCATTGAGACTTGGGGACGGTTCCTTTGTCTCAATGAGACTTGCAAGAGAGGAGTTGATATCATGAACATCCAGAAATTTACGCAAAAATCACTCGATGCCATTAATTCGCTCGAGAAGATAACATACGATAACGGTAACCAGGAAATAGCGCAGGTTCATCTCCTGTACGCGATGCTGACCCAGGAGGACGGCCTTCTTCCGAAACTTATCGAGAAGATGGAGATTAACCTTGAGCATTTTACCGATAATGTTCAGGCGCATATCGACAGGCGTCCCAAGGTTTCGGGAGGAAATCCCTTTATCGGAAATGCTCTTAACAAGGTGCTTGTGTCGGCCGAAGACGAAGCCAAGGCGATGAACGACTCGTACGTTTCGGTCGAGCATCTGTTTTTGTCGATGCTCAAATATCCCGATAA
>JAFRIL010000239.1 GCA_017432845.1 Lachnospiraceae bacterium
GATGATGCCGGCTGAGATCATATCCTCTTTTGCACCGAACTGCCTGGCGAGCATCAGCGGCATGTTTCCGGCGGGCATTGCCACCATTACTACAACCGTATGCAGTATAAGTGTATTGGTAAGAAACGGCCGCAGCAGGAATATGAACATTATCGGAACGAGTATCTGGCGGATCACAACAAATACGTAAAGGCGCCATCTCGAGAACACTTCCTTCGGGACCATCTGTGCGACCGATACGCCGAGGACGACCATGGACAGAAACGTTGTACAGTTTCCTATATATCTTAATGTCGAGATACCGAATTCGGGAAGCTTTATATCCGCAAGGTAAACAACTATGGTTATAACAGCAAGCACCGTCCCCGAATTGATAAGGTCTTTTAATGAGCTCTTCTTCTGCTCCTGCTCCGGATTTTGCTCGGCGGCCACTGCCTTAAGTGATTCCACGCCATAAGTGTAAACGACCAGGTTGAATGTAAGCCCGCAAACGGACACGAATATGAGTGACTCAGGGCCCAGGACCGCAGCGGAAAACGGAATGCCGATGAAGCCGACATTTCCGAAGATGGCCAGCATCCTGTATGCATACCGCCTTGACTTGTCAACTCCGAGCAGCACCGGGATCAGGTACGCCAGCGGTATCAGTATCGCAAACATTATCACAAAGCACAAAAAAGCGACCCCTATCTCTTTTGCGCCAACCTTCTCCTCTTCGGAGATCGCCGCACACAAAAGCGTGATAGGGTTCGTGACATTCACAATGATCCACGACAGCTGTCTTGCCGAATCGTTTGACAGGTGTCTTTTCTTAAACAGGAACACACCTATCAGGATCAATATGAAGATTATGATCATCTGCTGCTCGACTACCCAGAAATCCATTTGTTATATTCAAAGGTCCTTCCAGAAACACTTCTTACATTTATAACAGTTTTCTTTCTGTCTGTCAGCAGGATATTTTCCGCTCATACCCATTTTGTGTCTGATCTTTACAAGACCTGCTATCTGTTCTTTGGTGAATTCCGTAGGCGTTCCTATCGTTTTTGACTTGTACAAAAGCTCCGCATAAAACTCCAGAGACTCCATCTTCATATATGCAGCAAGAAGATCGCCCGCCCACGTGAGGGCTCCGTGATTTTCAAGAAGGACTGCGTCAAAATCATCCAGATAAGGCTCTATGGCATCCGGTATCTCCGGTGTCGAAGGTGTGCCGTAGGGTGTAAGCGGCACACATCCAAGTGTTATGACAGCCTCGGGCATTATAGGAACATTAAGAGGCTGCCCCGCTATCGCAAAGCTTGTGGCAAAATTGGGATGCGCATGAACAACAGCTCCTACATCGGGTCTTTTTGCATATACTCTCATATGCATCTTGATCTCGCTCGAAGGCCTGAACGACCCGCTTGCTTCAAGTAGTTCTCCCTTCTCGTTGACCCTGCATATATAGTCAGGTGTCATGAATCCTTTTGAAACACCTGTGGGCGTACATAAAAACTCATGGTCATTAAGCTTTACCGAAAAGTTACCGTCATTGGCGGCAACCATATTACGGCCGTATATCCTTCTTCCGATATCACATAACAGTTCTTTGATCTCTTTTTCATCCATTGCCATTTTCTTCTCCTTTTAATCGGACCTGATCTGTTGCGGATCAAACGTCCTTACAGTAAATGACCTTCTGACGCACTGTCTTGCATCCGACACGTCCTTAAAGTCGCCATGCCTTATCATCTGTGTCAGAATGTTTCCGAGAGCAGTAGCCTCCGAGGGACCTGCAATGACAGTTCTGCCGGTCCTTGCGGCGGTAAGCTCGTTAAGATAATCCGCATTGGACCCTCCGCCTATGATGTTTATATTATCATAATGAACACCTGTTATGCTCTCGATAAGTGCCAGCTTGTCGGCATAACATTTTGCAAGACTATTGTATATCACTGCTGCAAGCTCCGGAAGTGTTTCCGGTACGGTCTGTCCGCTTTTGCGGCAATGATCCCTGACTGCCTCTGCCATATCATCCGGTGCCAGAAATGCCGGATCCTGGCAGTCGACAACGCTTTTGATCGTCTCCCCGGAGGCAAGCTCACACAGCGTGCCATAGCTCATATCAGGGGCAAGTTTGTTTCTTACCGACTGTATCATCCACAGTCCCATGATATTAGTAAGGTACGTGATCACCCCGCCGTATCCGCCTTCGTTTGTCAGATAAGCCTTACAGCTCTTACGTGTGCAGTCGGGCTTATCAAGTTCCACTCCCATAAGCGACCACGTTCCCGATGAAATATAGCATGTATTTCCTTCATTTGACGGAACCGCCAGTACCGCACTTGCCGTATCATGTGAAGGAGGCAGGACAACATCGCAGTTGTATCCGACCTTTTGGGCCACCTCGTCCGTCAGGCCTCCCAGACACGTTCCGGGCATGCTGATATCCTGGAATATCCTTACCGGCAGTTCCAGCCTCTTTATAAGTTCACGGTCCCAGTCTTTTGTTACAGGATCAAGAAGAGCGCTTGTAGACGCCTCGGTATACTCACATGTTTTCTTTCCGGATAAAAGGAAGTGGAAATAATCGGGCATCATCAGAAGGCTGTGTGCACCGGCAAGTCTTTCCGGGGTTTTGAGCTTGTCCGCATACAGCTGGAAGATCGTATTATAGATCGCTTTCTGTATACCCACTCTTTCATACAGTTCCTGCTCCGGAATGACCTTGTAAACCTCTTCGTCCATCTCTTCGGTCCTGTGATCCCGGTATCCGAACACCGGCCAGCAGAGTCTGTCATGATCATCCAGCAGTGCATAATCGACACCCCATGTGTCTACACCGACACTGACCGGTATCCGGCCCGTCTCTTTACACTTTCTCATTCCGATGATGATCTCATCGAATAATCTGTCAACATCCCATATGAGGTGATCACTGTCTTCGGTCATTTTGTTCTCGAATCTGTGCACCTCTTCCAGACAGATCTTGTTATCCTGAAGGTGGCCGAGAATATGGCGTCCGCTTGATGCACCTATATCAACGGCCAGAAAATACTTTGTCTCCAATTAGGCTCCTTTCGCATTCTCCGATGTATCAGAAAATGCCGAATATCTTGTTCCTGAATGATGAATACAACTTGTCATACGTTGTATAGTTGATGTTTGTTCCGGCAAATTTCGCATTCCATGCATCCCTTATGCCGTCACACAGTTTCTCGGAACAGTCCTCATTTGTAAGCAGTATGGCCGGAAAAACATAGTAGATCATAAAGAAATTAAGATCCGCCTGTTTTCTTCCGTTCATCCTGCCTTTTTGCGAAAAAGCCGAAAATACCCCGTCGGAAAACTTTTTCGCAACTTCTTCTGCTGCCGCATCGGGGTCTTCTGATCCTTTTACATGGTTTATCATTTCATCGATAAAATGACCCTGCTCGCTTTGGAATCGTTTCATGTTTTCCTCATATGAGAGCTTTTTCAGCTTCCTGAGCATGAGCTCTAAGTCCGTAAACATCAGTTCAATATTAGCGAGCATACATTTCCTCCGCTTTTGGGGATCATTCGATCACAACGCCTTTTCTGAGAATGATATTGGCGTATATTGCCGTCTCGGTCGTCTGAACTATAACCGAGGCTTTTTCTCTTGTCTGGTCATAGAACTTCCACTTGTTGATCTCCTGGAAAGCCTTGTCTCCTCTTTCATCGTATTTGGCAACGATGGATTTGTACTCGTCCCAGATAGGGGTGGCAACTTTGCCGACATCTCCGGGCTCAAGAGCCATAAGTGTGCACGGCGGATCATCTTCACCCTTCGAGTTCGGATAAGTATCAAGCGGGAAAAGCTTCAGTATCGCATCGAGAAGTTCAGGCACCCCGAGCCCGTCAGCCCTGATGACTTTCTTACCCATTGTCGATCCGGGAAAGTTTCCGTCTGCTATAACAAGCTCATCCGTATGTCCCATTTCATCAAGGACTTTTAAAAGCTCCGGTGAGATCTGATAAGGGATTCCTTTTAACATTATATACCTCCTGCCCAAGTTCAGAGAAAGGGACCGGATGATCCAGTCCCTCCCCCTGTGTTACATTATAAAATATGAGTTGTTTTCTCCTAAACCGCGATTGCTTCGCACTTCGTTCTCCCGCAATCGCTAACGAACATTCGCAATCCGCACTATCGTGCTACTTGCTCATATTCGTTTAGTTCTCAAATGATCTTCCGGAAAACCATGCAAGCATGGTTTTCCTTCGATCATTGAGAACGTTTAGTCGTAAAGGTTCGGAGCGATGTCCGGAGCATCCATGTTGGAGTTGTCATACCAGTAACCGTCTGTAGCGATATCGGAAACTGTCTCGCCGTTAGCGATCTTGTAAAGAGTCTCAACAGTTGTCTTACCCATTGCAAGAGGAGACTGTGTAACAGCACCGAACATCTTGCCGTCCTTGATAGCCTGCTTGATTACTGTACCTGCATCGAAACCGGCTGCAAGGATGTCCTTGCCTGCTTCTGTTCCGAGCTTGTTAAGGTTCTCGTTAGCTGAAAGGATACCTTCTGCTGCAACCTGGTTTGAACCGAAGATTCCGAGAACGTCAGACTTGTTCATGATAGCTGAAGCCTCTGTTGCGCAAAGCTCAACTGTTGTCTGTGCGGGAACTGCAACTTCGATGATGATGTCTGCTGAAGCCTCGTCACCCTTGTCCTTAGCGCCGTTTACATAGAACTCGTTACCAACTACTGCAACCTTCTTGCCGTCAGCTGATGCAAGCTCAGAGAACTTGTCGATGAAACCAAGACCACGCTGTGTGATGGATTCTGATGTTGACTCCTGGTTAACTTCACCGATCCTTACGGGTGCGGATGCGCTTGCGATGGAATCCTTAAGTGCTGCATAAAGATTCTCTGCTGCTGTTGCGCCTGCGCCGTAGTTATCTGTAGCGATCGTTGAAAGAACTGATCCTTCGGGAGCATCGGGACATCCTGAGTCAAAGCATACTACAGGGATGCCTGCATCCTTTGCCATCTGAAGAGCGTCAAGACATGCGCTCTGGTCACAAGCTGCAAGACCGATTCCGCTGGGTGCACCGTTGATGTAGTTTGTAAGCATGTTAACCTGATCTGCGATATCAGACTCAGCATTGGGGCCGTTACACTCAACCTTAACACCGAGCTCTTCTGCTGCCTGGTTAACGCCCTGAACTGCTGCCTGCCAGTATGAAGACTGGAAGCTCTTTACAACGATCTTGAAATCGAGATCGCCTGCTGCAGCATCAGCTGCAGGTGCTGCTTCTTCTGCGGGAGCTTCTTCTGCGGGTGCTGCTTCTTCTGTTGCTGCGGGAGCTGCATCTGTTGCGGGAGCTGCGGGTGCTGCTGCACCTGAACATCCTGCAAGGAGAGTTGCAACCATTGCTGCGCTTACGATTGTTGCCAATACCTTTTTCTTCATTTTGTTCCTCCTTTTAATCTGGAATTTCCCATTTTATATGAACTGCTATGCAGTACACATCTTAAATAGTGTTCTTTACTTCTTTGCTTCTCTTTTCTTCTTGATGATATCCACCATGACCGATCCGATAAGAACAAGTCCGGTCACTATCTGCTGCCAGTTGGCCTGAAGTCCTATGAAAGGAAGTCCGGTCTTTAACAGACATATGACAAATACACCTATGAATGTTCCGATGATCGAACCGGCACCGCCTGTAGCCGATACGCCTCCGATTATCGCTCCGCCGATAGCTTCAAGTTCGAAGCCTGCTCCGGTGCCCGGAAGTACCGTCTTGAAAACTGCCGAATATGCTATCGATGCAAGTGCTGCAAACAGTCCTGAGATCGTGTATGCCATTATATGGTAGAACTTGACATTTATTCCCGACAGGATCGCTGCTTCTTTATTACTTCCTATGGCGATCGTGTAACGGCCGATCTTTGTGTGGTTGAGCACAAAGTGCATGATGATGGCAAGCAACAGCACCCAGATAAATCCGAGAGGTATCTTTGTTCCGCCGGCCGTCTCATACTTGAAAATGCTTCGGAACCAGCTTCCCGGCTGTCCCGTTGTGGGCCATGAGATTCCCGTGTTCTTGGAACAGATGGATCCGAGTCCTCTTGTTATCATGCATGTACAAAGCGTTCCGAGAAACGGCGGCAGGTCCATAACACCTATCAGTATTCCGTTCAATGTTCCTATCGCCAGGCCAAACAGTATCGATACTATCATCGCAAGACCCGTCGGCCATCCCTTGAACATGATCAGATATCCGCCGGCAAGTGAGTAACATACAAGACCGGTACCTATCGACAGGTCTACGCCTCCGGTGATCAGAGGGAATGCAACTCCGATTGCCATCAGAACGATGTAGTACGAATAATCCATGATGGTAAGGATCGTTGTGTATTTCCTGAAATCCGGGCTTGCCACGCAGAAGAATATCAGCAATGCTATGACAACCAGGAATACTATCACTTCCTGCTTAAATATCTTTGCAGGCACTTTTTTCTTTTCCATGCTCTTCCTCCTAGTTAATATCTCTCGTAGCAAGATTCATTATCTTTTCCTGCGTGGTATCTTCGATCATGAGCTCTCCGGTCTTTCTTCCTTCGCACATGACGACAACGCGGTCACTCATTCGAAGTATCTCCGTCATTTCGGAAGAGATCATTATGATCGATTTTCCTTCTGACGCAAGCTTGTTCATGAGCTTGTATATCTCGTTCTTGGCTCCTACATCAATGCCTCGTGTAGGCTCGTCGAATATGAGGATGTCACAGTTCTTGCACAGCCACTTGGCGATGACGACCTTCTGCTGGTTACCGCCCGAGAGGTTGATCACCATCTGGTCAACGCTCGGTGTCTTGGTTGCAAGAGAGTCCACAAATTTCTTGGCAACATCCCTTTCCTTCTTCTTATCAATGAACAGGCCTTTCATATAGTTCGGAAGATCAGCCATGGTCGTATTTTCGGCAACAGTCTTCTGGACAACTATACCGAACCTCTTACGGTCTTCCGAAAGATATCCGATTCCTGCTCTTACTGCATCCTCGGGACTGTTGATCGTAACGAGCCGGCCGTTGACATATATATCTCCGCTCTCTTTGGGATCGGCACCGAATATCGCTCTTGCGGTCTCCGTTCTTCCCGCGCCCATAAGGCCCGAAAATCCCAGGATCTCACCTTTATGCAATTCAAATGAGATATCCTGAACCATCCTGCCTGCATTTAAGTGTTCAACTTTCAGAACGACCGGGGCATCAGCTGCCACCTGGCTCTGTGTCTTGGGTTCTTCGTAAATGACACGGCCGACCATCATGTTGACGATATCGTCCTTAGTGGACTCCTCGGTGATGAGCGTTCCGACGTAGCATCCGTCGCGCATTACCGTAACTCTGTCCGTAATGACCTTGATCTCATCCATACGGTGAGAGATATAAACGATACCCATCTGCTGCTTGCGAAGGTCCTTGATGATCTTGAACAGATCTTCTATCTCCGCTTCCGTAAGGGCAGCGGAAGGCTCATCGAATACGATGACTTTTGCATCATGAGATATCGCTTTTGCGATCTCGCACATCTGCTGTTTACCTACGGTAAGATCACTCATCGTCATCGTAGGATCGATATCGATGTTGAGTCTGTCAAAGAGCTTCTTTGCTTCCTCGTTCATCTTCTTATCATCGATACGGATGCCTTTTTTGAACTCACGTCCGATAAAGATGTTCTGTGCGACAGTCAGATGTCCCACCATGTTAAGCTCCTGATGAACGATGACTATTCCGGCATCCTGAGCTTCCCTTGTGCTGTTAAACTCAACCTCTTTGCCTTCATATATGATCGTTCCTGAGTCCTTCGTATAAATACCGGTAAGAACTTTCATAAGTGTTGATTTTCCGGCACCGTTCTCTCCCATAAGGGCATGAACTTCACCGCGCTTTACTTCAAAATCAACATTGTTAAGAGCGTGAACGCCGGGAAAGCTCTTATCGATTTTTTTCATTTCAAGAATGACTTCACCCATTTTCTCCACGTCCTTTCTAGTTCTTCCTGCGTCTTGCCATTACGTCCGCATATACCGCAACGATAACTATGAGACCAGTGATTATCAGCTGATAATCCTTGGTAAATCCAAGTGCCAGGATCCCTTCCTGCAAAAGCGCAATGATGAACACGCCTATTACGGTTCCGCCGATGGATGCGAGTCCTCCTGCCATTGACGTTCCACCCATAAC
>JAFRIL010000240.1 GCA_017432845.1 Lachnospiraceae bacterium
AAGTTGTTGGCTTCGATCTTCTTCTGGGCACCTTCAACCGCCTTCGTAAGGGACTTGTGGGATATCTCCTCACCCTCCGGGATCTTGAGCGCGTTAAACATAGCGATCATTCTGTCGGAACCGAACAGGCGCATCAGATCGTCTTCAAGAGAGATGTAGAAGCTGGATTCACCGGGGTCTCCCTGTCGTCCGCTTCGTCCCCGGAGCTGGTTGTCGATACGTCTTGACTCATGACGCTCGGTTCCAATTATCTTCAGTCCGCCCGCTGCCCTTGACTGCTCGTCAAGCTTGATATCGGTACCACGGCCTGCCATGTTCGTTGCTATCGTGACGGCACCGTGAACACCGGCATCGGCAACTATGGCCGCCTCAAGTTCATGGAACTTGGCGTTAAGGACTTTGTGCTCGATCCCGCGCTTGGTAAGAAGCTTTGACAGTTCCTCGGAAGCCTCGATCGTGATCGTACCGACAAGGATCGGCTGTCCGGTCTTATGTGCTTCTTCTATCTCATTGCATATGGCAAATAGTTTCTCTTTCCTTGTCTTGTATACCGCATCCTGCAGGTCGCGTCTTTGGACCGGTCTGTTCGTCGGTATCTCGATGACATCCATTCCGTATATGTCACGGAATTCTTTTTCCTCTGTAAGGGCTGTACCTGTCATCCCGCACTTCTTCTCAAACTTGTTAAAGAAGTTCTGGAATGTGATCGTGGCAAGCGTCTTGCTCTCACGCTTGACCTTAACATGCTCCTTGGCCTCTATCGCCTGATGAAGACCGTCCGAATACCTTCGACCCGGCATGATACGTCCGGTGAACTCATCAACGATCAGTACTTCATCATCTTTGACAACATAATCCTGATCCCTGAACATAAGGTTATGTGCACGGAGTGCAAGGATCACATTATTCTGTATCTCAACGTTTTCCGAATCCGCAAGATTATCGATCCGGAAGAACTTCTCGACCTTGGCAACACCCTGTGCAGTAAGCGTCACGAACTTGTCCTTCTCGTTGACGATAAAATCACCCGTCTCTTCGCGTTCTATTCCCATGATGGCATCCATCTTGGACAGATCTTCCATATCCTCGCCCCGCTTTAACTGGCGTGCAAGAACATCGCAGACTTCATAGAGCTTTGTGGATTTGCCGCTCTGACCCGAGATGATAAGAGGGGTACGTGCCTCATCGATAAGAACCGAGTCAACCTCATCGATGATCGCAAATGAAAGTGAACGAAGTACAAGCTGTTCCTTATATATGACCATATTGTCACGAAGATAATCAAATCCGAGTTCGTTGTTCGTGACATATGTGATATCGCAGTTATATGCCGCCCTGCGTTCTTCGGGCTTCATCGAGTTAAGTACCACGCCTACCGTAAGGCCCAAAAACTCATGTACCTGTCCCATCCACTCGGCATCACGGTTTGCAAGGTAGTCATTGACCGTTACAACGTGAACTCCCTTACCGGCAAGCGCATTAAGGTATGCAGGTAGCGTAGCCACGAGCGTCTTACCTTCACCCGTTCTCATCTCCGCGATACGGCCCTGGTGAAGGATGATACCGCCGATAAGCTGAACCCTGTAGTGTTCCATGTTGAGAACTCTTCTTGCGGCTTCCCTTACCGTTGCATATGCTTCGGGAAGGAGCGAATCAAGGCTCTCGCCGTTTGCATAACGCTTCTTATACTCGATCGTAAGCGCGCGAAGCTCCTGGTCGGATCTGGCCATCATCTGAGGTCGAAGCGCATCTATCTTATCAACGAGCGGAAGTACCAGCTTTACTTCCCGCTCACTGTGTGTTCCGAATATCTTTTCTACAATGTTCATTGCAGTTCCTTTCTTCTAAGGATAAAGTGCAGTTCCGAAGCAAATTCGCTCCTGTCGATGATCGCCTGAAGATCATCCATAAGAGGTACGAACCTCTCGGAAAAATAGCGTGAGAACTCCTCGTTGTGATTTTTCTGCATGGATACCATGAGGAACCTGTAAAGGTCATTGATATCCGAGCCGAACCTCCACTCATACGCTATCTCAAAGCCTATACCGTCTGCCATCTTTTCGACCGATTCATTCGTGAACAGATGGGTATGTGTGCCTCCTGTGTGACGGTTGTATCCGTTTGCAAATGCAACCTCGAAACAGCTCGAGAACGAAAACATCGGTACGGATGCGAACACATAACGGATATTATTGTTTTTGCGTATCGCCTCAAGATTCTCGTCAAGATGTACCAGATGTTCTAGGACTCCGACAGCCGATATGACATTTGCATCTGTCTTTTCTATATATCCTATCGAATCCGTAAGCCCAATATGGGTAACGATCTCTTCTTCGGCCATGGCATTCCCGTATGCCACCTCGCTGTCCGAAACCTCGATCCCGACCGCTTTCATTCCCAGTTTCCTTGCCGCGGATACAAAATATCCGCATCCGGCACCGATATCGAGTATGTTGGTCTCTTCCGGGCCGATCCCGTCGTGGACCAGGCAGTCCCGCAGGTATTCGGCCTTGGGCATGTAGATCATGTCCCGTCTTCTGATATAGCTCTCTCTGTCGGCAGCACTGTAGTTTTTGGAATAATCGTCCTCTATATAGACTTTGGACGCAAAATCATCCGTGTCCTCGCACTCACTGTTTAAGTGCCCGCAAACCGGGCATTCGATATATCCGATCCTGTGGCTTACGTAAAGCGGCTTGGTAAGCTTTGCATGACATATCTTGCAGGTTGTGCGTTTGGGCTGCATCAGAAGAACGTCGGCCATGCCGTCAGCCATATCGAGCATGCCGTCGTTATTATCAAAAAAATTTGTCTTTAGTGAATTGAGGTCACCGAAAGGTTTGCTGTATTTCTTCTTGATACCCATGTTATTCCCCGATCAGAATCCGTTCTCCTCAAACCATTTAAGGCCTTCGTACTGCGTCGGGAAGTAACGGTTCTCTGTCCTGGGCGTATTGCTCATCTGCTTATGCTTGTATGACTGGACCGAAACCTCATAGGAATTGCCTTCGATATATGCTATAAACCTGCATCCGCATGCTTCAAGATTGCGGTGAAGTTCAACGTACTGAATGCTGCCCTTGGGGCTTACCTGCTCAAGTTCCTCGATAAATGCCATATAAACAAAACCCTTGTCGTCATGCCACTCTTTGGACATCTCGACAATCGTCTCATACAGCCATGTTATCTCATGGGCATGGGCTATGCCCTTTCCCCGCGAGTATACTATCCTGCGTCCGTCATCACCTGTCCAGACTTTAAAACATCCTACTTCCTTCTCCATATATAACCCTCCGTTATTTCCTGACTAAAAATCGATTATACATGATTTTCGTTGTCAAAGCAATGGAGCATGGTTACTTTGTCAGCGCTCATCGAGGCGCTGTCTGGCTACAAGATCCGCGAAATCTCCGCCCTTTGCTATCAGTTCGTCATATGTGCCGTCCTCAACGATATGGCCTCCGGAAAGGACAACTATACGGTCGCACTGACGGATCGTGCTCAGCCTGTGAGCGATGACGAGGCGTGTGCAGTTCATCTTATCGAGTGCTTCGGATATCTTCTTCTGGGCAATGTTGTCAAGGGCACTCGTGGCCTCATCGAACATCAGGATCTTAGGCTTCGGAGCGATGGCTCTTGCTATCATAAGACGCTGTTTCTGGCCTCCCGAGATCCCGCCCTGACCTTCGCTTATCCAGGTGTTCATTCCCATCGGCATCCTCTTTATGTCATCGGCTATGCATGCGGTCTCGGCCGCTTCCCAGGCTTTGTCAAGGGTAAGCCACGGTGCGCACAGAACGATATTGGCAAAAATATCACCCATGAACAGCTTGCCGTCCTGCATCACGGTTCCGATACGGCGCCTCAATGATTTAGGGTCAAGCGTCCTGACATCCCGCCCGTCATAGGATATCGATCCGCTCTGAGGCGTCTCGAATCCGAGCAGCAGACGCATTAACGTTGATTTGCCGCAGCCTGTCTTACCGACTATCGCAACATACTGCCCCGGGCTGATCTTAAGGGACAGATCGTCAAGCACCGGAGGACGGCCTTCCTCATATCCGAATGTTACGTTGCTGATCTCAATGGCTCCCGAAAGAGAGGTCACCATCGTTTTGTTCTCATCCACCTCGGGGACTGTCTCGAGTATCGGCTTTACCATATCAAGTGTGGGCTTGATCTGTGCGATGGTAGTCGCGATGCCCGAAAGGGCAAAGAATGCACCTGACATCATTCCGTATGCGGCGTTAAATGCCATGTACTGCGACTGGGTCACGCCGCTTTCGATCGCCATAAAATAGATGACCATCGTACCTGCAAGTGATATGGCAAGCCCTATAACCGGGCTGATCTTAAGAAACAGCGGAGGGTTGAACTGAAGCGCTGCACTCTTGGCATAGGCCTCTCCCCACTTTGCAAAAGCCCTCTGTTCCGAACCCGACAGGCGGATCTTCTGGATACCGCCGATGAATGAGTGGCAGATGCCGCTCTCTTTTGCGGACAGTTCCATCACCTGCTTCGTGATATGTGCCTGATAAGTAACGGTTACGGCGGACAGTATCACGGTAAAGATCATCACGCAAAGCGCCGGGGCCACGAGCCCGGGAGCGTAGCGGAATATCTGGAGAACATACGCCAGTGAAAAGACACCGGTCAGTCCGAATGAAAGGACCATCTGGACGATCTGATCAGAAAGTGCGTTGATATAGTTCATGCGGGTTGAAAGCTCACCCGTGTTGAAATCCCTGAAAAATCCCGCGGGGAGGGACAGTATCCTCATCATTGAAGCTGCTTCGACCTTAATACTAAGTCCCACACTTATACGTGCAACAGCGATCCCCTTGATGATCTCCACAAAAAATGCGGAGATGGTGGTGCAGAGCATAAAGGTGGCCATTGCGAAGAGCACTCTGCCGTTTCCGGAATCAATAACCGTGGAAAACAATGTGGAATTCAGTCTCGTTATAAGCATTCCGATCAACGTGGCAGCTCCGGTTGCGGCACATACCATCCCCAAATCTGCAGGCGCGACCTGTGAGCGCATATAATCGATAAACGAAGCTATGCTCATCTTCTTCATCGGAAACGGCTTATAAAATGCGACAGCCTCCCGGTCGATAAGATCCTCTGTATGACGGTTTATGCGAACATAGGAATTCTTACGGTAATCGAAAAATCTGTATCCCGAAATACCGTATGGTATGAGGGCAACGACACTGCCGTCATCTTTTCTGGTAGACAGCATTGCTCCCGTTGCATCCTTATACCAGCCCTTTTCGAGGATCACGTTCCTGCGCATGATCCCGTAAGGACGCATCCTGTATTCGAGCACCTCATTGAGATCCGATATGTCCTCATCGAACTCGTGCAAAGGAATACCGTAGTATTTGAGCACTTCATCCACTGCATCGCTTGCCAGTCTTCTTGCATCTGACAACGCCGCAGACATGCGGCGCCCCATGACTGATTCCGCGATGCCTATAAACGAATCCTCAAAGACTTCGTCATCTTTTCTCTTTCTCTGCCTGATCTGTTCATCGAACCAAGCCATTATTTATGTCCTCTTTATCATTCGGTCGTCACAAGCTGTTCATACATGCCGTGAAGTTTCATGAGTTCTTCGTGTGTACCGCGCTCAACAACGTTTCCTCTGTCAAGGACTATGATCTCGTCGCAGTCCCGTATAGTCGACAGTCTGTGAGCCACAATAACGCAAGTGATCCCACGTTCCCTGATCGATCTTGTTACCTCATATTCCGTACGCGCATCAAGTGCGCTTGTTGCCTCATCAAGGATGATCAGTGTCGGGTCCTGCGCCAGGACTCTTGCTATCTCCACGCGTTGCCTCTGCCCTCCGGAGAGATTCCTTCCGCCTTCCAGGAGCTTATACTGATAACCCTCCCGGTGACGGATGACATCCGTATGGATGCTGGCATCCCTTGCGGCCAGTATCATCTCAAAATCCTCTATGGAATCATCCCACATCTTGATATTGTTTGCCACGGTATCCTCAAACAGCGTAATATCCTGATCGACCACAGCGACCGAACCCGTAAATACGCTTCTGTCTATCGACAGTATCGGCTTGTCATCAAACAGGACCTGTCCGCTCCATGGCTGATACAGACCGGAGATAAGCTTTGCAAGCGTTGATTTGCCGCATCCGCTGGGACCCACAAAAGCAACCGAGTGCCCCTGCGGCAGGTCAAGCGAGAAATCTTTTATAAGCGGGTCGGCAAGCTTTGAGTATCCGAATGTAACATCCTTCATGCGCACCGCACCGGAAAGCTTGTCATAGTGTTCCGGCTGGGGTTTTTGATCAAATACGGGATCAAGAGGATATTTCATGACATCCTCGATCCTTTCCATTTCGGCCCTCATCTCCTGGATCGTCTGTCCGGCCTCGATAAGCTGCTGGGCAGGATCCATGAAGGATGAAAGGAACCCCTGGAACGCAATGATCATACCGATAGTAAAATGTCCTTCCATCGTCATCCATACCCCGAGGATAAGAATGATGATATTGGTTACGGATGTTATCGCCGTCGGTATGAGTCCGAGATACTGGTTAAGCTTTGTAAATCTTACCGCCTGGGTATTGACCGACGCCTGATATCCGGCCCACTTTTCGAAGTATCCGTTCTCCGCACCGCTGGCCTTGATGGTCTCTATCATGTCTATGCCGCCCATCGTCGCACCGATGAGCTTACTCTGGTCTCTCATTGAAACCCTTGTGATGTTAATCCGCTTCCGGCTGATGTATCTTGACATGAGCAGGTTGATGACCATTGCCGTGATCCCGATCGCCGTAAGCAAAACGGAATACCTGATCATGACAACAAGATAGAATATGAGCATGGCAGTATTCATCAGAAGCGGCGTTATGGTGTTTACGACATCTCCCGCAATGGTCGTGTTGCTCTCTTTCCTGTTCTGGATGTCTCCTGCCATACGCTGGGAAAAGAATGACATGGGAAGGCGAAGTATCTTCCACATATATGAAGTGCTTCCGACGGTCGCCATCTTGCCGTCGATACGCATGAAATAGATCGCTCTGATCCATTCCGCTACAAGTTCCATGGCAGCGATCACTCCCATGCCGGTAAAGAACGGGACCATCCAGTTCCTGTTTGCTCCGGAAAGTAGACTGTCCATGAACACCCTTGCAAATCCCGAATTGAATATCCCGGTCACGGATGCGACAAATGACGTAAGAGCAGCAAAGACCACGGCTGCTCCTGCTCCTTTGAGCCTCTCTTTTGCGAACTTTAATACTGACTTGGGTTTTCCCTCGGGGACAAAATCATCCGAGGGCTCTATCATAAGACAAATGCCGGTAAAGGCTTCGTCGAAGTGTTCGAATGTTGTTATATAGTCACCTCTTGCGGGGTCGTTTAAATATACCTTGTCGCCGGAAAAACCGTTACAGACAACAAAGTGATTGAATTCCCAGTGAATGATACACGGGAAAGTCCCCATTTCGCGAAGCTGCTCCGGCTCGATCTTATAGCCGTCAGCTTTCATTCCGTAGCTTCTTGCCGCAAGCAGCATGTTCTTCGCGTTTGACCCATCGCGCGATACACCGCAGTCTTCGCGGACCTGCTCCAGAGGTATCCATTTGTTATAATAAGCCATGACCATGCAAAGGCAGGCTGCACCGCATTCGAGAGCCTCCATCTGCATGATCACGGGAACGCGGGCTATCCCGCGTTTAACAGGCTTTTTTACCTTCTTTATACTGTCCATCTCACTAGTTTGTGACATAGGTTATCGGATGTACGGTCCTGCTTGTTCCGTCCTGCTTTGTTTCCGTAACCGTTCCGAAAATACACCACGAAAGGATGCCGATGAGCAAAACAATGACCGTAACGAGCACGAGCCACACCGAGGGTGTCGTGACCCTTATGTAGTCGTTCAGCTGCTCAGGTGATGATATCCTCTCAAGACTCTTTTCTCTGTAAAGATCTCCCAAGATCTTATCCTCCCTTTCGGATGATCAGTAAGGCTTAGCTGCCTCTTCTTTGTTCATGACGCGCAGTCCGCCCTGGGCAAGAGCCAGAAGCTCATCCTCACCGGGATATACCGTAAACGGTGCTATCCATTCGCATCTTGCCTTAAGACCGTCAACAACCGCCTTGTCATATGCGATACCGCCTGTCACGATGATACGGTCAACCTTTCCTTCAAGAACGCATGCCATCGCGCCGATGTTCTTTGACATCTGCAAAATGAACGCATCCCTGTATTCCTTGGCCTTTGCATCACCGGACTCGACCATCTTATCCACATCACGCATATCGTTAGTTTTAAGATATGCGTTGAATCCGCCGTCTCCGACGAGCATCCTGTATACTTCCTTCTCGGTATACTTTCCGGAAAAGCACAGCTTCACAAGCGCTCCGGGAGGAACCGCACCCGCACGTTCGGGTGAGAACGCCCCGTCACCGTCCAAAGCATTGAATATATCCACGACCTTACCATGCATATGAGGGCCGACGGAACATCCGCCACCCATATGTACCACGATAAGGTTCAGATCTTCATAGTTCTTTCCGACTTCCTTGGCATAGCGCTTTGCAACGGCCTTCTGGTTAAGTGCGTGAAACTTGCTCACTCTCGGAAGCTCGGGGCATCCCGAGTGTCTGGCGATATCCATCATCTCGTCTACAACAACGGGATCAACTATAAATGAAGGTATATTCAGCGAATCGCCGATCTCTCTTGCAAGTATTCCTCCGAGGTTTGATGCATGCTGTCCCTGGACACCGACCTTAAGGTCCTCAAGAAGAGCATCGGTCACTTCATATGTTCCGCCCGGAATAGGCTTGAGCATTCCGCCACGGCCCACAACAAAATCGAGCGTATTGATATCGAAGTTCTTCTCCTTCAGGAAATTAAGGATGATGTTCTTACGAAAATCCTTCTGTGCAAAGATCGACTCATAAGAATTGATCTCCTCCGTGGAATGCCGAAGCGTCTCATCGAAGAGGAGTGTCTCATCCTCGAATATACCTATCTTGGTCGATGTGGATCCCGGATTTATGATCAGACTTTTTAATCCCATGATTTTCTCCTTTTCATAATACAATAAGGCCGCAGAAGATGACATACCCCTGCGACCTTAGATTTATTTATTCTTCAGTTCGTGTGCGACTATTGCTGCAAGCGCGATCGAATTGACCTTGGTCTCGAACGTGTCGGCACGTGACGTGAGTACGACCGGAGCCTTTGTTCCGGTCAGGATACATCCGTTCTTCATGTTCTCAACGACCTGGGTCATGCACTTGTACACAAGGTTTCCGGCGTGAAGATCCGGGAAGATGAGTATGTCCGCATCTCCGGCAACCTTTCGGTCCAGTGCGCCTTTTTCCTCGGCAGCAGCGGGGAACAGTGCTATGTCAAGTGAAAGCGGGCCTTCCACGATACAGCCCTTGATCTCTCCCTTATCCTGCATCTTGGAAAGCTCATCCGCTTCAACCGTGATAGGCATCTTCGGATTGACTGTCTCTGTACAGCACACAACGGCGGCCTTGGGATTTTCAACTCCGCACGCCCTTGCGACATCCGAAGTGTACTCGATTATGCACTTCTTCTCCTCAAGAGTCGGATACGGTATGAAGGCAACGTCCGACAGGAACAGTACTCTGTCAACCTTCGGAACTTCGATAACGCATACATGCGAAAGCGGCTTACCGGTACGAAGACCGACCTCTTTGTTAAGAACGCTCTTTAAGAACATTCCCGTAGGCAGAAGGCCTTTCATGTAGATATCAGCCTTGCCCTCTGATACTAAAGATACCGCCTTGGTAGCAGCCTCAGCCTCATCCTCTACATTGATGATCTCAAAGTCTTCCATTTTCATGCCAAGTTCGGCACCGATGGCTCTTATCTCTTTTTCGTTACCTACAAGGATCGCATCAGCGATATCCCTTTCTTTTGCCGCCTTGGCAGCCTCAAGGACTGCCTTATCCTGCGCAACGGCTATCGCAACCTTCTTCCTGCTGATCGTTTTGATCCTGGTAAGAAGGTCATCAAAATTCTTAACCATTTGTTATCACTCCTAATCCATATCTTTGATCGAAAATCACTTCTTTGCAGCTACCGCAGCCTTTACCTCTTCGGTGAGCTTGGGTACGATCTTGTTGAGATCGCCAACGATACCAAAGTCGGCAACGTCGAATATAGGAGCATCTTCGTCTTTATTGATCGCAATGATGATATCGGATTCTTCCATACCCGCAACATGCTGGATGGCACCTGAGATACCGATCGCAAAGTAAACGTTGGGACGTACGGTCTTACCTGTCTGTCCGACCTGAAGTTCCTTGGGCTTCCATCCGGAATCAACAACTGCACGTGAGCATGATACCTGTCCGCCGATCGCTGCGGCAAGATCCTCGAGGATCTTGAAGTTTTCGGGAGAACCTACTCCACGGCCGCCGGAAACAAGGATCTTGGCATCCATGATATCCTTGATATCGGAAACTGCCTTAACAACTTCCTTGATCTCGACATATCTGTTGTTCTTCGTAAATCCGGGATTGTACTCAATAACTTCTGCCTTTGCACCCTTCTTAGGCTCGATCTTCTGCATAACGCCGGGACGTACCGTAGCCATCTGGGGACGGTTGTACGGGCATGCGATCGTAGCGATCGTGTTACCGCCGAATGCGGGACGTGTCATGAGAAGCTGGTTATGAAGCTGCTCATCTTCTTTTCCGGGAATCGGCTGAAGCGGAAAATCACCAATGTCAAGTACCGTACAGTCAGCTGTAAGACCCGTTGCAACCCTTGCCGATATGGTGGGGCCGAGGTCACGGCCGATAGCCGTAGCACCTACAAGCATGATCTCGGGCTTGTACTCGTTGATAACAGATGCAAGTGCGTGAGCGTAAGGCTCTGTTCTGTAATCCTTAAGTTCGGGATCGTCAACAACGATAACCTTGTCTGCGCCGTACTCTGCAAGATTGTCTGCCAGATTCTTGACACCCGATCCGATGAGCACTGCGGTCACTTCAGTCTTTAAAGGCTCAGCCAGCTCTCTTGCCTTGCCGAGCAGTTCGTAAGCGATACCGCTTACTTCGTTATCTACCTGCTGCGCGAATACATATACACCTTTGTACTGCGCGATAGTTTCTGGACTCATATTCATAATCTTTCACCACTTTTCCTTTTCTATAGACTAGATCACATGCTTCTCTTTTAACTTGCCCACTATGTAGGAAACCGCATCTTCCGGTGAATCCGGAACGACCTTTTCGCCTGCTCCCTTACGAACCTTATCGGAAGCTTTTGCGATCTTTGTGGGTGAACCGTTAAGACCAAGATTACCGTCTTCAACGTCCTTTAAGTCTGCCCTTCCCCATGTCGTGATCTCGGCAGCACATGCATCGAAGATACCGCCGGGTGTCATGTATCTGGGATCGTTGAGCTCTGAAAGAGCAGTAATAAGGCAGGGCATCTTAGCCTCAACCATATGATATCTGTCGTCGTACTGACGCTTTACGGTAACCTTGTCGCCGTCGACCTTGATCTCCTGTGCATAAGAGATAACGGGAAGGCCGAGATGCTCGGCTATCTGGGGACCTACCTGAGCCGTATCTCCGTCGATAGCCTGACGTCCTGTGATGATAAGGTCATATTCCATATTACGAAGTGCTCCGGCAAGAGTAGTTGAAGTAGCCCATGTGTCGGCACCTCCCAGAACCCTGTCCGTAACGAGAACAGCATCATCTGCTCCCATTGCAAGTGCTTCGCGAAGAACATCCGATGCCTTCGGAAGACCCATCGTAAGAACCGTTACGTGTGCGTTATACTGATCCTTTAAACGAAGTGCTGCCTCAAGACCTGCCTTGTCATCAGGATTCATGATCGCAAGCATTGCACCTCTGTCAAGTGTTCCGTCAGGATTGAACTTAACTCCGCCCTTTGTATCCGGAACCTGTTTGATACATACTACAACTTTCATATCTATTTTCCTTTCTTCGAATCGTTAAGTTGATTATTTAAGAAGTGCCGCACTGATGACCATACGCTGAACTTCACTGGTTCCTTCGTAGATCTCAGTGATCTTGGCATCACGCATCATGCGCTCAACATCGTATTCTTTGATGTATCCGTATCCGCCGTGAAGCTGTACGCACTTTGTTGTGACTTCCATAGCTACCTCTGCAGCATAAAGCTTGGCCATTGCTGCTTCAACGCCGTATGCGCTCTTACCGTCCTTCTGGAACTGGTCTTTTGCACGTGCTGCCTTATATACGAGAAGTCTTGCGGCTTCAACCTTGGTTGCCATATCAGCGAGCTGGAACTGGGTGTTCTGGAACTGTCCGATGCTTCTGCCGAACTGCTTTCTTTCCTTAACGTACTGGATCGTAGTCTCAAGTGCGCCTGCTGCAAGTCCGAGTGCCTGAGC
>JAFRIL010000241.1 GCA_017432845.1 Lachnospiraceae bacterium
AGATCACCCTCTACCTGATAATCAGCTTCGATGATATCGCTGATCTTCTTGACCTCATCATCCGTAAGGTCACGGCAGCGGGTATCGGGATTGACTTTTGCCTTCTCAAGGATCTTTGTTGCCGTAGGTCTTCCTATACCGTACACATAAGTAAGTCCGATCTCTACGCGCTTGTCTCTTGGTAAATCCACACCGGAAATACGAGCCATTTTTCTTACCTCTCTTTTCTTACTGCGGGCAATGCCCTGTTACTAATTGAATGGAGTCCCCGTTATCTAACGGGATACTCACCCTACAAAAGGGTTTGCCCTGCCTTTTGGCAGGTTTCAATCGTAGATAGCTCTTCGGGTGGGTTAGTCCAAAAATCTATCTATCATGCGGGCCTCAGCCCTGTCTCTGCTTGTGCTTCGGGTTTTCACAGATGATCCTGATCTTACCCTTTCTCTTTATAACTTTGCACTTGTCGCAGATCGGTTTTACAGAAGATCTTACTTTCATCTTTCTTCCTCCTTCTCGTGCCGAAAACTGCATAAATACGGCACTTAATCTGCATAAAACATGTCTGCCTCGGGCGGCAGACCGCTATCTATTTTAACACCGAAGGCGCTAAAATACAACAAAAATCTCTATTTGTCCCTCCAGATGATGCGGCCTTTTGAAAGATCATAAGGGCTCATCTCGAGTGTGACCTTGTCACCGGGCAGGATACGTATGAAATTCATGCGAAGTTTGCCGCTGATATGAGCGATCACCTCATGTTCGTTTTCGAGCTTAACTCTGAACATTGCGTTGGGAAGTTTTTCAACTACGGTTCCCTCAAGCTCGATAACATCTGCTTTTGACATCCAATTCCTCCAAGTGTGTAGACGATTCAGTGTGACAGTGTGAGAATTTCCGGCTCACCGTCGGTTATCAGTATCGTGTTCTCGTAATGTGCCGATGGAAGTCCGTCTTCGGCAACGACTGTCCAGTCGTCATCAAGCCACTCCACATCGTACCGTCCGAGGTTGATCATTGGCTCTATCGCGAGCGTCATTCCCGGAACCAGTTTTACACCGCGCCTCTTCTGAGCGAAGTTCGGTATCTGCGGATCCTCGTGAAGCGATGTTCCTATTCCGTGTCCCACAAGATCCCTTACAATCCCGTATCCGTAGGGCTTGATAAACGCGTCGATGGCATTTGATATATCGTGCAGGTGGTTTCCCGCTTTTGCCATCTTGATACCTTCAAAGAATGACTGTTTTGTCACTTCGATAAGCTGCATAACTTCCGGAGCGACATTCCCGACCGGGTAAGTTCTTGCCGCATCGGAATGATATCCTTTGTATATGAGCCCCGCATCGAGACTGACTATGTCACCATCCTGAAGGATACGGTCTGCTCTTGGTATTCCGTGTACGACCTCTTCGTTTACCGAAACACATATACTTGCCGGGTATCCGTTATAGTTAAGGAAATTCGGTATTCCTCCTCTTTCCCTTATCAGCTGGTCTCCGTATCTGTCTATATCCAGTGTGGAGATCCCCGGTCTTACAAACCTTCCGAGCTCGTCATGGACTTCTTCAAGAAGTCTGCACGACTGTCTCATCAGATCTATCTCACGTTCCGACTTGATCGTAACAGCCATCTCACGCCTCCAGAAGCTTTACTATGCTGTCAAATACATCGTTCATATCGGCTGTACCGTCAACGGTCCGAAGGATGTTCTGCTTGCTGTAATGATCGATGAGCGGCTGTGTCTGCTTATGGTAGACATCCAGACGGTTCTTGACCGTCTCGGGCTTGTCGTCATCACGAAGCATCAGTTTTTCGCCGCAGGCGTCACATATGCCTTCCTTCTTCGGCGGAATATGCTCGATGTGATAGGTAGCTCCGCACTTGGGGCAGGCGCGTCTGCCGCCCATCCTGCGGATGATGTTCTCATCGGGAACCTCCACATCGATCGCATAATCTATCTTATCGCCGAGCTTTGCGACTTCATTGTCAAGGACCTGTGCCTGCGGTATCGTACGGGGGAATCCGTCGAGAACGTATCCGTTCTTGCAGTCATCCTTTTCCACACGGTCGAGCAGTATCCTTACTGTCAGTTCATCGGGAACGAGCTGTCCCTTGTCGATGTACTCTTTTGCTTCCTTACCGAGATCGGTACCCTCCTTGATATTCGCGCGGAAGATGTCTCCCGTGGAGATATGGGGAATACCGTACTTCTCGGAAATGAGCTTTGCCTGTGTGCCTTTTCCGGCACCGGGCGCTCCGAGCATGATTATCTTCAATTCTTTTCTCCTGCCAACTATTAATCAGTCAAAAATCCCTTGTAATTACGCACGAGCATCTGGGATTCTATCTGCTTCATCGTCTCGAGGATAACACCTACGATGATGATAAGGCTGGTGCCTCCGAACGATACGCTCGCCCCGAACAGTCCGTTGAAGATGATCGGGATCATCGCTACGATTATAAGTCCTATCGCACCGATAAAGACGATGTAGTTGAGAACCTTGTTAAGGTAGTCCTGGGTGGGCTTGCCGGGACGTGTACCCGGAATGAAACCGCCGGACTTCTTCATGTTCTCCGCAACCTCCATCGGATTGAACGTGATAGATGTATAGAAGTAAGCAAAGAACAGAACGAGCACTACATAGAACAGTGCGCCCCAGGTGTATATCCATGCGCCCTTCTTGAACCAGTTTCCCGAATTCAGGAAGTACAAAAACTTCTGCCATCCGGTCGCGTTACCCTTTCCGAAGAAAGATGAGATAACGCCGGGAAGCTGCAATAAGCTTGATGCAAAGATGATGGGGATAACGCCGCCCGTATTAACCTTAAGCGGGATATGGGATGACTGTCCGCCGACCATCTTGCGGCCCTGAACCTTCTTGGCATACTGAACGGGGATCCTTCTCTCAGCTCCGTTAAGGATGACTGTAAGGATGACCGTGATGATGATGACTGCGGTGATGATCGCAAGAGCGATCGTTCCTGCGCCGTACTTGTGTGCCTCAAACTGCGGTGTAACGAACTGTGTCCACAGTGAGCGAAGGTCTTCGGGTATCCTTGAAATAATGTTTATTGTAAGTACGATCGATATACCGTTACCTATTCCGTTCTCGGTTATCCTCTCACCGATCCACATGATGAATGCGGAGCCGGCTGTAAGCGAGGTGATCACCATGATAACGTTAAGTGCGTTGTACTCCTGCAGCAGTCCCTGGCGGCCGAAACCGATGGCCATTGCCGATGACTCGAGAAGTGACAGACCCACGGTAACGTAACGTGTTATCGATGCGATCTTCTTTCTTCCGTCCTCACCCTCACGCTGCATCTCCTCAAGCTTGGGTATCGCTATCGTAAGAAGCTGCATGATGATGGATGATGTGATGTACGGTGTGATATTAAGTGCAAATACCGACATTTTCAGGAATGAACCGCCCGTGAAAGCATCCATGAAGCTGAATGCATCACCGGTCTGCTGCGCAAACCAGTTTGCAAAATAGCTTCTGTCAACTCCGGGAACGGGGAGTTCACAACCCAGCCTTACAACGACCAGCATCAGGAGCGTGAATATGAGCTTGCTCCTGATCTCTTTGATCTTAAAGGCATTTTTTACCG
>JAFRIL010000242.1 GCA_017432845.1 Lachnospiraceae bacterium
CTGAGAAGTGCATTGTTTTTTGGGATGACGTCCGTTAAGGCTCCGGCGATCAGCCGGGAAAAAGTCACTACGATCGCGGCATATGCAAATGCCGCAGAAATGTCTTTCAGAGAAATATCCGACCGTCCCCAGTAGGAAGCCGCCTGAGTATGTCCGCTTTGGCTGTCGACACCTTCCATGGCTTTATCAATATAAGGATGGGGGTATCGTTTACGAAACCACGTACTTGATGCGATCCCAAGAAGGATCATTAAGTATACAGCCATATTCAGGTTGTCGGCGACCGTAGCTGAAGAGACCAATGATCTGTCCACGTTAAAAGCATCCGCTATGGCCGTGAAATTGACACCACCGCCTATATAGGAGCCTGTCATCATGGCGGCGACTCCCGAAAGATCTTCCACGACACCGGAAAGGAGCCTTGTTCCGATAAGTGCGCCGACGATTGTTCCGGCAGCACCTATCAGGAAGATGATCAGTATTTTTCCGGTTTCGCGCCAGATCCTGAAAATATTAGCATTAAGAAGCAAAAGCGGGATCGCCAGGGGAACGGCGTAGCCCCATACAATGTCATCAAAAACAGGTGCGCTTGTGGGAATGATATTGACGTTCGTCAGGGTCACTGCGATCACCAACGTGATAACAGCTCCGGACAGTTTTGCAGCCCATTTATACTTCTGCTCAAGATATATGGCGAGAAAGCTTGAGAAAAACATGATCGACAGAAGTGCCCAATTATTGTTCTCGGAAATCAAAGTCATTCTGATCATCTCCTTATGTTGCTGACCGCGGCATCAGTCAGAGAGCATTTTCCTGCGATACTCGCGTGCGGAACAGTTCATATACTGTCTGAAGATCTTACCGAAATAACTGTCTGATGCAAAACCGCATTCCTCCCCTATGGCAGAGATTGACTTGCTGCTCGTCTTAAGCTCCTCTGCAGCCATACGCACCCTGTACTGGTTGAGATAATCCATCGGAGTAAAACCTATCTGGCGCTTAAAGCATCTTGCGCATTCGCGCGGACTGATGCCGGCAGACGATGCGATCTCATCGAGATATATCTTATCCCGGAAATGATCATGAACATAATTCATCATCTGCTTCATTCTCATGCTGTCGGTAGGATCCATACTTCCGGAAGCTTTTCGCACATCCTTTGTTTCTTCAAGAAGTAACAGCCACAGTTCGGACAAGGCGGAGCGGGACTTCATTTCATACCCGAATTCCTCCGTCTTAAAAAACGAAACCATCTCATCTATCAATGTCATCATCCTGAGCCCGGCCTTATTATGGGGCCTGATCGGAATGCAATCAAGATCCCGGCACATGGTTATGGGATTGACATATTTTTCCTCGAATATACTCCCGTACTGCCCTGTGATGATTGATCTGTCAAAAAAGAATGTATAGCATGTTTTGCTCTGAGGATCCTCTGTCCAGCTTACCGTATGGAGCATGCTTGTGTTGACAAAAGCGGCCTCTCCGCAGTTTAACTCGATCGTCCGGTTAGGGGTCTGAAGGATCATGCCGTCCCGGAGCGGAATGGTCAGTTCAAAAAAATCATGCCAATGCCAGCCGGCAATCCCGCCTGTCATGTTGGAGAAGTCAGTATACTTGATAACAAAGGGAAAATCCCGGCTTGAAGGAATGGATTCCCTGTTATTCTCATCGGTTGAAAAGTTGTACTTTACGATCATATCCTTATACTATTACCGAAAATATGCGATTATTGTCAAATATTCCCGTCCATATATTTATATTATCTGTCTTCATATGCTCTTATAAATTATGTGTTATACGATTATCATATAATCAGGAAGTGAAAAATACAAGTATTAAGACAATACAGTTTGATAAAAAGGAGGGATCGATATGTTAAATTATTCGGTAAAGCTTGATTCGGTAAAAGACCTGATAGAACTCAAAAAGATAGCAGACAGATACGGCATCAGCGGGAAGATCAACCAGAACGGATTTCACGGAGACATGAGATCGGTATTAACAAACATATTTTATCTTCCCCTGGATGAGGCGAACGTTGAGATCGACGACGGCTACATGGAATCCCAGGTCTCCTATATTACAGAAGCCATGGGAAAGCTCTCGGCTTAACCCTTTTTAAAATTTAATAACCGGATGGTAAAAGGAGCGGCTTCATCCCCGCTCCTTTTATCGTTGTGATAAAATATATAATGAAAAGCGATCATTAAAGGGAGGAAGCGCTCATGGCACTTATACAGGTTAATTATCTATCGAAGGCGTTGTACAGGGAAGTACCGCTTAATGTGATCCTGCCGGTGGACAGGTTTGATTCGGATTCAAACATTTACCTTAACAGGGATGAGAGAAAGTATAAGACGCTGTATCTTCTGCACGGACTGCTGGGCAATTATACTGACTGGGTGAGCAGGACAAGGATACAGGAGTGGGCCGAAGAGAAGGATCTTGCGGTAGTGATGCCGTCGGGAGACAATTCATTCTATTTCAGGTCAAGAACACCCTGGAATGATTACGGGGAATTTATCGGAGACGAACTTGTAAGGATCACAAGAAGTATGTTTCCTCTTTCGGATAAGAGGGAGGATACTTTTATCGCAGGCCTTTCCATGGGAGGATACGGTGCCATCAGAAACGGCATCGTTCATTCGGAAACGTTCGGGAATATAGCAGGGTTTTCTTCCGCGATCCATTTATTTGAAGATACTTCCGAGGAAGCAAACATCGGATTGTTTGACAATATCGAGGAAGCGTCAAAAACAGACCTTAACCCGAAGGTTGCACTTGAAGATATGCTCCGCGAAAAGAGAACAGCTCCGAAATTTTATCTGTCATGCGGGCGTCAGGATGATTTTCTGAAGGTCAATGAGGATTTCAGGGATCTTCTTCTGGAAAAAGGAATGGATGTGACATGGGATGAGGAAGACTTCGGTCATGAATGGGACTTCTGGAACAGCCAGATAAGGAAGGTCCTTGACTGGCTGCCCCTGTGATCCCGGCATTATCTGATGAAATTTGTCCACAAGTGCTCTTCCGTTTGAGGAAGTCCGTACTTTTCTTTTCCGAGAGCAATGCTCTTCATAAGAAATGACATGTTCCTTGCAAGGGTGCGCATCGTCTGCAGACCTTCGGAATCTTCCGCCGCCTGTCCGGGAGCACCGCCGTGAACGCTGTTCCAGTACTGGCTGGAAGCTACCGGCATACCGCTTATCGTAAAATATTTGTTAAGCTCATCATATGTTGCCGAGCATCCTCCGCGGCGGGCTACCACAACACTTGCACCGACCTTCATGGTCTTGTCAAAATGCGTGCTGTAGAACAGCCTGTCAAGGCATGCCACCAATGTGGCGTTTGCCGATGCGTAGTATACGGGAGAAGCAACAACAAGGCCGTCGGCATCTTCAAACTTCGGTGCGATCGCATTTACCTCATCATCAAACACGCATTTTCCGGTCTTTGAGCAGCCCCCGCACGCTACACATCCGCGGATCGTTTTGTTTCCGATCTGTATGACCTTGGTTTCCACTCCTTCCGAACCAAACACCTTCACCATTTCGTTGATGGCACATGCCGTATTTCCTTCGGGCTTGGGACTTCCGTTAAGTATCAGGACTTTCATATCGCTTCTCCTTTCAGGGGATCGTTTCTGTTTATTATAATAACATATTTGACGTATTCACGGCATTAATTGTCACACAAATAGCGATAAGGTATAATAAATTATCAGGCGTAATGCATGTCAGGGGTAATAAGGAAATGACACAGATTACAAAAAACGAGACAACTGACCCGGCGGGATTCGTGATACTTGCGGACCATGTTCCGGGCATTATCCAGGAGATAAGATATCACTCCACATATAATTTCATCGGTGAGAGGATCGACGGATACGAAGATCCTGTCGCACTTCTTACGGTTGAAGCCGCACGTGCGCTGCACAGCGCTGCGGCTGAACTGTTCGTTATGGGATACAGGCTGAAAGTGTTTGATGCATACCGCCCAGCATGTGCCGTAAAGCACTTTGTGCTGTGGGGGATAGAGGATACGGACATCAGGATGAAACCGTATTTTTATCCGAATCTGGAGAAACAGGAACTGTTTGCTAAAGGATATATCGCCAAACAGTCAAGCCACAGCAGAGGGAGTACGATCGACCTGACACTTTTTGATATGAAGTGCGGAAGAGAGCTTGACATGGGAAGCCCGTTCGATCTGTTTGATGAGAGATCACATCCGGACTCAAGAGATATAACCGATGAACAGTTTGAGAACCGTATGACATTGCAGAACGTTATGAAGAGGAACGGATTTTGCCCGATCGACTGTGAGTGGTGGCATTTTACACTTGAAAATGAGCCGTATCCCGATACTTATTATGAATTCCCGGTTTCTTTATCTTACCTGAAAAAATAGGAACAGCTTTCATGGAGATTGAGTATACGCTTATACGCTCGAGGCGGAAAACGATATCGGTTGAAATTGCTGAAGATGCAAAGGTGATAGTGCGCGCACCCAAATGGATGCCCAAAAGAGATATCAAAGAGTATGTGGACGATAATTCCGAATGGATAGAAGAGCATCTTGGCAAGGCACAAAGCAGGAACAAAAAGGCCGATAACCGCGGCCGTATAACTGATAATGAACTTGACGGCCTGTCGATCCTGGCGATGTCCGAAATTCCTGAAAAGGTCAGGTACTATGCGGACATCCTGCAAGTTACTTACGGACGTATCACGATAAGAAACCAGAAGAGCCTTTGGGCGAGCTGTACATCCAAGGGGAACTTAAGCTTTAACTGTCTTCTTATGAAGACGCCGGAACATATTAGGGACTATGTCATTGTCCATGAACTGTGTCACCGGATGGAAATGAACCATTCGAAAGCATTCTGGGAGCATGTTGAATCGGTTATCCCGGATTACAAAAAGTGCCGGCAATGGCTCAAAGAGGAAGGCACTATACTGCTTCAAAGCGCACACTATATTGAGGGAGAATACTAATGGATATCAAAGTGATAATTGAGGCGATAGGTTATCTCGGATCCGCACTTGTACTCGTATCGATGCTGATGACATCGGTCGTAAGGCTTCGTATCATCAACCTGATAGGAAGTGTGATATTTGCGGGCTATGCGCTTGCCATCAGATCATATCCGACTGCGATCATGAACATATGTCTTGCCGGGATAAACGTTTATCACCTTGTCAGGATATTTAATGAGCAAAGAAGCTACAGCCTTGTTAAAACGGATCAGAACGATGGATATTTTTCATATCTGCTGGATAAATGTGATCAGGATATACGCTCATTTTTCCCTGATTACAGCCTTGAAGGCGTGGCTGCGGACATGGCGTATCTGGTTCTGTGCGAATCCAATCCCGCATGTCTGTTCCTCGGGAAGGATAACAAAGACGGTGAAGTAGAGGTCATTCTTGATTATGCGCTTCCCGCATACAGGGATACGACCGTCGGACTGTTCCTGTACAGAAACCTTGCCAAAAACTACAAAGCGATAGCATTCAGGCAGAACGCCGACAATCATGTCCAGTACCTGGAGAAGATCGGATATGAGAATAAGGGTGATGAAGGATACGTGCTTAAACTGTCAAGACTTAAGGGAAGGAGCTAGATAAGTACGGTATCGCCACCATGCGGTCACACCGCTGAGCACCCATACAACACCTGCGGACACCCATATGCCCGTGGATCCCATCCCCATATATGATGTCATCAGGATTGGAAGAGTGAATCTTCCGATCACTTCAACGATCCCGTTAAACAGCGCGAAGAATCCGTCTCCGACGCCGAGCAGAACCCCTCTTACAACATATATCAGTCCGAGTGCCGGATAGAAGAGGCTTGTTATCCGAAGGCCGAAGCCGCCAAGCTCCACGACACGCGGGTCCGTAACGAACAGTCCTGTGATGGCACCGCCAAACAGCTGCATCGTAAGTATCATGACAGCAGTCATGACAAGCATTATGAGCAATCCCTTTACGTATCCGCTGTACACCCTGTCATTTTTTCTGGCGCCGAAGTTCTGCCCGGTGAATGTGGAAAGCGATGCACCGAGTGTGGTATACGGCTGGTGGATGAGCTGCTCGATCCTGCTGGTCGCTGTAAACGCAGCGATCACAACGGTACCGTAAGCGTTCACGACACGCTGTACGGCCATGGCCGATATGGATATGAGAGCAAACTGGAGAGACATCGGAACCCCGAGCCTTACCACCATCCAGCACATCCTTGCCTGTATGACAAAATCACGGCTCCGGAGTTTGAAATAAGGATTTGTCCAGCATGCAAATAGAAAGCATCCGGCTGATGCGACAAACTGAGCGATTATCGTGGCAAGCGCAGCTCCCTTAATGCCCATCTTCAGATTATAGACGAACATGATATCAAGTCCCACATTAAGCAGAGTGGAAAAGATCAGAAAATACAGAGGTGTCCTGGAATCCCCGAGGGCCCGCAGCATTGAAGCCAGGTAATTGTACAACGACACAAACAATAGACCGATGCACATATAGCGTATATACATTATCGCATCGGCTATGATGTCACCCGGTGTTGCCAGGATCCGAAGCAGCCAGGGCGAGATCATGTATCCGATGATACCGAACATAACAGGGACTATCAGCATGATAAATCCCGTGTTTACGATACATTTCTTGACGCTGTCGTCATCGCCCGCCCCATAATACTGGCTGACGATTATTCCGCCGCCTTTTCCGATGCCGTTGCAGAGCGCAAAGAACAAAAAGGTGACAGAGGCAGTTGCCCCGACGGACGCAAGGGCATCCGGACCGACGAAGCGGCCGACTATCACCGAGTCAGCAAGGTTATATATCTGTTGAAAAATGTTTCCGATGAGGGCGGGAAGGGAGAACAGAAGAATGTGTTTTACCGGGTCCCCGACCGTCATATCGGTAATGTGGTCTTTCATGTCAAGGCCGTCCTTTAGGCTTGTAATTGAACAAATCTGATGATAACATAAAGCGGAAGAGTAATAAATGCCGATACAGGCAGCAAAGAGGTAATGATGGAAGAGAAGAAGTACACAGGAATGCTCACTATACTTGGGATGATCTTTGTAGCAGCCCTTCTGGTCTCAAACATCATCGCCGGAAAAGTATGGGCCGTATATGATGACATCACGGTTCCCTCATCCGTCATTTTATTTCCCATAACATACATAATTTCCGATATGATAACGGAAGTATACGGATTTCGCAAGTCAAAGCTCGTCATCTGGGCAGGGTTTGCATGCAATTTTATTGCAGTTCTTGCCTATGTGGTTACGGTCGTTCTGCCGTATCCCAAATACTGGCTCGACCAGGATGCGTTTGCGGTCGTACTCGGCATGACACCGAGAGTTCTTGCGGCATCGTTTGCCGGATATCTTATCGGAGGATTTTCAAACTCCATAGTTATGTCCAAGATGAAGGTCAGAATGGGAGGAAAGAGGCTTTGCGAGAGACTGATAATATCCACTCTCATCGGTGAGGCTCTCGATTCGATCATCTTTGATGTGATCTCATTTGCCGGACAGATCCCCACGCATCAGCTGTTCACGACGATCTTTTTCCAGTATATGCTCAAAGTGCTGTTTGAGATCGTGCTCATACCCGTAACCTACTGGGCTATCAAGACCCTTAAGAGGAAAGAGGGTATAGACGTGTACGACTATAACATCAGATACAATGTGTTCTGACAGACCGTCAAAAGACAAAATCCGGATATATATACTAGCATTTCTTATCCCCTTTATTATGAGTGGGATTTTCTGGGCACTTTGCCGGATGTATCCGTTCGGTCCCTATTCGATACTGACGGGAGACATGAATGTCGAGTTCGTCAATTTCTATGCGTATTTTATCAACACTCTTCATTCGAACAATGACTGGTCATATATGCTCACCAAGACACTCGGAGGTGATTTTCCGGGGCTTGCGGCGTTCCAGCTTCACGATCCGCTGCTTTTCATTCTGCTCCTTTTTCCCGGTGATAAGATAGCAGCCGGAATTGAGCTCGTGTTTTCCTTACAGATCTCGATAGCGGGTCTTTGCACATCCGTACTTCTCAACAACAGATACCGCACATCATATATATCACTGCTGTTTTCGACGGGATTTTCGTTCTGCTCATTTTTCTTCGGATATCTCGTACTGACGATCTATTTCGGTGCGATAGCAGTAATGCCTCTTGTCATCTGTTTCTTTCTCGAGTACATCGATAAAGAGAAAAACCTCATACCGTTTATCATTTCGGCCGCCTATCTGATCTATGTCAATTACCACATGGGATTCATGCTTGTGATCTTTCTGGTGATACTGTATGTTTCCAGGATCATAGCAGATACCGGTGTGATAAAAAGGCTTCCGAAGCTGGCCGCGGCCGGGGTGACGGCACTTCTTATCGACGGATTCTTTCTGCTTCGGACCGGACTGTCACTTCTTGGTGAGAAGACAACGACAGGAGCCGACTACGGGCTGTACAGAAGATTTCCGATGAATCAGTTGTTTGCCAGCATGTTTGCAGCCTGCTCCCGAAATGACCTTCGGCCCTTGATATACTGCTCGGTCGCAGCATTTTTCTTTGCCGTTGTATATTTTATCTCGCCGAAGTTAAGGATCAGGGAAAAGATGGCGAATCTGTTTGTCATCGCAGGCGTTGCCGTCAGTATGTGGATCAATCTACTTGATGCCGTATGGCACGGGTTCAACAATCCGGAGGGATTTTACTGGAGATATGCTTATTATGTCAGCATCATAACAGTATGCTGCGGATATAAAGGACTGATCACGCTTTTTGATGAAGAGGGCAGGAGCAGGAAGAAAACTGTTGCCATATCAGCAGGCGTTATCATCCTCTATATGATATGGCTTCTTGTCATGAAAAATCCGTATCTTGATACAAGACGGGCAGTCATCAATCTTGCGATCGTGCTCGTGATCACAGCAGCATCGTTTGCGGTGATAAAGGGCGGAGCACCAAGGATTGCCGCGCTTGCCGTACTGTTTATACTGTCGGTGCCGGAGGAACTGTACAACGCCACGACATCCTATACTTGCCTTAATGCGGAAGGGGGCACATTCCCTTTAATGGATGATTTTCGCGAGGAGTACCGCGAGATCGGAAGTGCAGTATCGGATATCAAACAGGCGGATAACGGATTCTACAGAATCGAAAAGGATTTTGACAGGGGTATCAACGATCCTTCATTGTTTGATTATGTCGGACTGTCGCATGACAGTTCATGTGAGAAGGATGAGATACTTGACTGGCTGACGAACTTCGGATTCTGCAGGACGGTATATTTTACGTACTACAACGGAGGAAGCACATCGTTTGTCGATGACCTGTTCGGGATAAAGTATTATATCTCGCGGTTTGATTCCACAGAAAAGCCTTATGAGAGCATCCCGCACGAAGGAAAGTACCATACATACATAAACGGGAATGCGCTGCCGATGGCATATATCGCACCGGAAGGGCTTAAGGATATCGACCTTACCGCAGGAAATACATTTGAGAAGCAAAACAGGATAGCATCGTGCTGGACCGGGGAGCCGGTATTTACCGATGCGGACTATTCGGTATCTCTTGATGGTGTCGAGGAGACGAAAAAAGGCCATTTCGAGAAGACGGGTGATGAGGGATATATCGTATATGATATCGATATTACATCGGAGGATCCGCTGTATTTCTATTTTTCAGCACCACACCGTCAGGAGGGGGAAGTGTTCGTAAACGGGCAGTCGAGGGATGTGTACTTTACGGTCAATCACTGGAACACGCTCTGTGCCGGAAGATATAAAATCGGTAATGAGCTCGAGATCAGGATGAAGATCCTTGGAGACAGCCTTGACATAGACGAAGCCAGCTTCTACTACGAGGATACTGCGGCACTTATGCGGTGGGGAAAGGCGGCAAGGAGTAATAATGCCGGCATAGGCGAGGTTGAAAAGATCAAAAGTTCGCACTTTAAGTTCGAAACACATACCAAGCGTCCTGAGACGGTCATAGTGTCGGTGCCGTATGAGCCTTCGTGGAAGGTAACCTGCGACGGGCAGAAGCTTGAGACGTCGAAGGCCCTCGGGATGCTTGAGAGCTTTACGGTACCGGAAGGGGACCATGTCATAGAGATGAAATATACTCCGGCGGGAACAGTGCCGGGAGCCGTCCTGTCACTGGCAGGCCTTATAGCTCTTGCAGTATTAATATTGACCAAGGAAGGGGCTCCTTTTTCCAAAAAATTGTTGAAAAGGTCGAAATTGCCCCAAAATTAGGAATTGACGTACTAAAATCATATGATTTTGCTATACTGTAGATGTTACAACACATGATTCAGAGGATGAAATAATGTACATTTTCAGTGTGATCTCACTGCTTGGCGGACTGGCCCTGTTCCTGTACGGAATGAGGCTTATGGGTAATAACCTCAAAGAGAGTTCGTCAGGAACCCTGAAGATCGTTATAGGCAAGATCACAGACAACCCTTTAAAAGCATTCTTTCTCGGGATGATAATAACAGCTATCATCCAGTCATCAACGGCAACCATCGTTATCACATCAGGCCTCGTTGCAGCAGGCGTTCTGTCGCTCGACCAGTCACTCGGTATAATAATCGGAGCCAACGTCGGTACGACGGTAACGGGTCAGATCATAAGGCTCCTCGATCTTAACGCAGAGAGCGGATCGCTCCTTCAGTTTTTCCAACCGTCAACACTTGCACCGCTTGCCCTGATCTTCGGTATCATCCTGATCATGGCATTCAAGTTCAAAAGAGCAGACAATATAGGTAACATCGCCATCGGATTCGGTATACTCTTTACCGGTCTTATGAACATGACGAGTGCCGTAACTTCATTTTCCGAGAGCGGAATGGTGGACAGACTGTTTGAGAATATGGGTAACAATCCGGTCATCGGATATCTGACAGGTGCATCCATTGCATTCGTGCTCCAGAGTTCTTCGGCCACGATCGGTATGCTGCAGGCTTTTTCCCAGGCAGGTAACATTCCGTTCAAGGTTGTGTATGTCGTGATCGTCGGCGTATATCTCGGAGACTGTGTGACAACGGGTATCGTCTGTTCTATAGGCGCCAAGGCCGATTCCAAAAGAGTCGGTATGATAAACATCCTCTATAACATAGCAAAGACGATACTTGTTCTCGTGACCGTGACGATCCTGTATCACATGGGGATCATCGATGGCCTGTGGAACAAAGTGATGAGATCCGGCGATATAGCTAATACGAACAGTGTGTTCAACCTTGTATGCGCTGTCGTGCTTCTTCCGGTGAGCAAGCTGATCAAGAATCTGGCCGATAAGATCGTTAAGGATGATCCGACATCAAAGGGCAAATATGCGGACAGGGTCACGGCACTCAATCCCGTGTTCTTCAGGACTCCGGCTATCGCATTCGGAGGATGTTACGATGTTTTGACGATAATGTTCAATGCGGCGACAGATAACATTTCAAAGGCATTTGAATCAATAAACAGCTATAACGGAGACCTGATAGAAGAGATACATGAAGAGGAAGAGAACATAGATTACCTGACCGACCGTGTCGATAAATATCTGGTTCAGTTGGCCCCGTATGTTTCAGAAGACCTTCATATCAGGATACTCAAACAGTACCACAAGTTTGTTTCGGAGTTTGAACACCTGGGGGACTATGCGGATAAGATGGCGGATGCTGCCACAACACTTCATGAAGAGAGGATCGTTTTCTCGGATACCGCCAGAGGTGAGATAGAACTTACCCGGAAACTGGTCGGACAGATACTTGAATATTCATCCAAGGCTTTTGAGAAAAGGGACATCAGTGCCGCTTATCATATCGAACCGAGCGTGAGCGTACTTCAGGATCTTGCATCCACGCTCCACGACAATCATCTGGTGAGGCTTCGCGAGGGACAGTGCACGGTCCGCGCAGGTGTCATATTCTCGGATATCCTTGCAAACATCGAGAGGATCGGAAAGACCTGTTCGAACATAGGAATAGCCACGATAGCAAGAGTCAGCTCCGAGGTTGACAACCGCAGGCACTCATACACTTCTTCTATCCACCAGGGCAAGAACGAGGAATATAACAAAGAGTACGAGAGAGTTCATAAGCAGTATTATGATGAGCTTTTGTCGATAGCCGGAGATTCGGAGGTCGAATATGCTTAAGCTTATCAGACATATAAGGACCGTTAACGAACACAGAAGGATGGTAAGGCGCGGGTGTTTCCGTGTCGGGCTGTACTGGCAGGGGCTCGTTCATGACCTCAGCAAGTATTCACCGTCAGAGCTGTTTGTGGGAGCCAAATACTATCAGGGATTCCGCAGCCCCAACAATGCGGAGCGTGAGGCCAAGGGATACTCCGAGGCCTGGATCCATCACAAGGGAAGGAATAAACATCATTACGAATACTGGACGGATTATCTTCCCGGACACGGGGAAGGAGAGTCACATGTCATAGTCCCGACCAGGATGCCCACCAGGTATCTTGTCGAGATGTACGTGGACAGGGTTGCAGCCTCGGCCATATACAACAAGGGACACTACACCGAAGACATGCCGCTTAAGTATTTCAAAAAAGGCGACTATACACATCTGATGGAAGAGCACACAAGGCGCGAACTTGAAAAGCTTTTGACCATGCTCGCGTCAAACGGCTCCGAAGTGACCGAGAGTTATATCAGAAACGTGATACTTAAGCATTATCCGGCAGCAAGGATAGCGGAAGCGCTTCATAACCGCAAGAGAAGATAATATGGCAACAAAGAGGACCAAAGAGATTCTTGGCATTTTCATGGATATGTATTCCGATGAGGTAAGGTGTTACCTTGACCATGATGATGCGTGGCAGTTGCTTGTGGCAACGATATTGTCCGCACAGTGTACCGATGCGAGAGTCAATATGGTAACGCCGAAGCTCTTTGCCAAATACCCGACGGTGGCAGACCTTGCGGATGCCGATCTTTCTGAGCTTGAGCGCGATATCAGGCAGACGGGATTTTATCATAACAAAGCGAAGAACATCAAAGCGTGTGCGAAGATGCTGCTTACTGATTTTGACGGAGAGGTTCCGTCTGATATAGATGATCTGACACGTCTTCCGGGCGTCGGCCGCAAGACGGCAAATGTTATAAGAGGAAATATCTACGGGATAGAGAGTATCGTTGTTGATACGCATGTGAAGCGGATCTCAAACAGACTGGGACTGACAAAAGAGGATGATCCCGTCAGGATAGAATATGATCTGATGCGTGCGATACCGAAGGATTACTGGATACTTATCAATATCTGGTTCATCACTTTTGGGAGGACTCGGTGTACGGCACGTTCTCCAGAATGTCAAGGATGTCAGCTGGCAGGATACTGCCGGGATCGCCGGACGAAGAGCTCTGTGAAGAAGACTCCTGCCGGTCGGAAGGGTCATCATCGGACAATTTGATAACGGATGACGTATGCTCATCGAGTATATTCTGCAGTTTGGAGATCGTTGAATTCCTGGTAAGGGATCTTATGTTTCCGGCACAGTTAATAAGACGCTGTATCTCGACATACAGTCCGCGCTCGGCGTATATCTCGGCAAGAGTCGTATAGTTAAGAGACAGATCGGTCCCGACCCGGACTCCGACGTTAAGAGTCGCTACCGCTTCATCGGTATAACCGGCATTTTTGTATTCGATGCCAAGGTCAAGGATCGCTTTGCACAGTGTTGTGAAGTTCTGATCATATTCGGACAGTATCGGAAGATTGGGTGCGCCGTATGTCAGCTTCAGATCCGTATTGGATATGCCGGTAAGGTTTACGATCTTTTTTTCGGATAGCATCCTGATCTGGCCGATGAGTGCGGCACAGTTTTCGTTTATGGCAGGGTCCGGAGCTGGAATTGAATCGACGGGAACATTTATAAAATCAAGGTCGTCAAGAGGCTTCTTTAGAGTGTTGTTGGCTGCCCGTTCCCGTTCGTTGAAGTTTCTGAGTCCGTCCTCAGGTCCTTTGAGCGTCATCTTCATGAACACGAATATGAATCCGGCAACTATCACAATGGTTGTAAACAGAGGAGATATCATATATAATTACCTATCAACATATTTTATGAGGAAAATCATATGATGAACTTTCATAAGAAAAAAACAAAGCAGGCGGTATCGGCGGTGATCATTGCGATCCTCGTTCTCGCGATGCTCGTTCCTACATTAATGTATCTTGTATCATAAATAAAAAAGAGTGTCAATTACGATGAAGTGCTTCAGGATTATCAAAATATCATCCTTATTTGCGATCACGGCAGCTTTTGCGATATGCCGTGATGTTTCATCGTACGCTTTTTCCGGAGAGGACGTGTTTGCCGGAGCAAACGGCCTGGTAAAGGAAGCGGTTGACACGATAAGAAACGGCGCGCTTCCCGAAGGAGACGGTGCATCATTTAACATGGATATCGAGCCGATGGTCGAGCGTGACCTTTCCGGCACGATCATGAAAGGCATCTATGTTGATGATATCGATCTGTCGGGCAAGACATACGATGAAGCAGTTAAGCTCATTAAGGACAAGGTCAGCGCGATGTCGGGTGCGAACATCACGCTTCACTCTATAGGAGAGAACAGCGTAACGGTCACTGCAGCGGAGCTTGGCATGACATGGGATGATACGAACATGGTCGCGGATGCCCTGTATGTAGGCAGGAGTGGCAATCTCGTGGAGAGGTACAAAGAGCGCAAGGATCTTGAACATAACAAAAAGGTATATCCGCTTAATGTGGATTTTGACAGACAGATCGTTTCGTCGATAGTTACCGAGCAGGGCGAACTCCATAACGTTGAGGCACAAAATGCAACGCTGTCCAAGGCTGACGGAGACTTTATGATCACTCCCGGCACGACCGGTGAGAAGATAGACGTTAATGCGTCGGTATCGAGGATAATGTCGGGCCTGGATAATTTTACGGGCAGCGACATGTCATTTGATATGGTTGTGATCGAAGATGTTCCGAAGGCAAGTGCCGAGGATCTTGAGAAGATACATGACATCATAGGAAGCTTTAAGACAAGCTTTTCCACATCAGGTGCCGACAGGTCAGGAAATGTACGTAACGGTACGAGACTTGTTAACGGAACCGTGCTCCTTCCGGGAGACCAGTTCTCCATGTATGAAACGGTCAGCCCGTTTACAGAAGAGAACGGATATTTCCTTGCAGGTTCATATCTTAACGGAATGGTCGTAGAGAGTCTTGGCGGAGGTATATGCCAGGTAAGCTCGACACTTTATAATGCGGTGCTGCGTGCTGAACTTCAGGTGGACGAGCGACATAATCATTCCATGATAGTCTCATATGTCGATCTGTCAAGCGATGCGGCAATATCCGGAACGAGCAAGGATTTCAAGTTCACCAACAATTCGGAATACCCGATCTATATAGAAGGGATAACCACTTCAGAGAAACAGATCATATTCAACATCTACGGTGTTGAGACAAGACCCGATAACAGAAAGGTCTCATTTGAGAGCGAACAGCTGTCGGAGACTGTGCCGGAAGGTGACAAGATCATCGCGGATCCTGCGGCGCCGATCGGATCGATCTCGACGCAATCAGCTCACACGGGGTATACGGGTAAGCTTTGGAAGATAGTGACTGTTGACGGTAAAGAGACCGAGAGGACCGAAGTGAACAGGAGTACTTATCTTCCCACACCGAGGACTGCTACGGTCGGAACGGCGACGGACAATCCTGCGGCCAAGGCGATGATAGATGCCGCGATAGCATCAGGTTCCATTGACGCGGTCAAGTCCACGATTGGCGAACTTAATGCTGAGGCAGCAGCTGCAGCAGCGGCGGCAGCCGCGTTCGGACTGTAACGTCATAAGGTGGACCAGATGCTTAAAGTGGGTAAGGTACCCGAGAGTGTACTCACAAGATCGATAATCAGACAGATAAAGACAAAACGTGATGAGATAGTCATCGGGGCCAGAGTCGGTGAAGACTGTGCGGCTATTCAGCTGGCAGAAGGTGAACTCTTTGTGACATCGACCGATCCGATAACCGGAACGGGACATGATGTCGGAGCCCTGTCGGTTCATGTGACCGCAAATGACATTGCATCATCCGGTGCCGAGGTAATAGGGATCATGTTGTCGATCCTTCTGCCGGAAGGAACGGAAGAGTCAGAGCTCAGGCAGATCATGCAGCAGGTCGAGGAAGTATGCGGCAGGCTGAACATACAGACGGTCGGCGGACATACAGAGGTAACTTCCGTTGTCAATCAGCCGGTCATTACCGCGACCGGGATCGGTAAGGTCAGAGCAGATAAGCTTGTGACCACTGCGGGTGCTATGGCCGGTGATGATGTCGTGATCACGAAGTGGATCGGACTTGAAGGGACCAGCATCATCGCCAAGGAGGAGGAAGAGCACCTTCGCAGGCGTTTTCCGGCATCCCTCGTTGATACGGCAAAGGGTTTCGAGCAGTTCCTGTCGGTCGTGGCCGATGCCAGGGAAGCGACTGCCGTAGGAGTGACGGCAATGCATGACGTGACCGAAGGCGGAGTGTTCGGAGCGCTGTGGGAAGTTGCCGAGGCAAGCGGTGTGGGACTGGACGTTGAGCTTCTTGATATCCCCGTCAGGCAGGAGACTGTGGAGATATGCGAGGAATACGGCATCAGCCCTTATCAGCTGATCTCAAGCGGATCGATGCTGATCACTGCCAAGAATGGTCCGGAAGTTGTCAGGCGCCTTAAGGCGGCAGGCATCAACGCAGCGGTGATCGGAAAGGTTACCGAAGGCCGGGACAGGATACTTCGAAACGGCGACGAAGTAAGATATCTAACACCGCCTGTTGCCGATGAGTTGTATAAAGTTATCAGGAGAAAGGATGACAAATGAAGAGCGATATAAGAAAAGAGATTCTGGGATATATTGAAAGAAACGCAAGAGTCGATCTGAAAGAGGTTGCGGTATGTCTCGGACTTACCGAAGTCGATGTGGCAAATGAGCTTTCCGCCATGGAGAGCGAAGGGATCATCTGCGGATACCATACACTCATAGACTGGGAGAAGGTTACGGAAGAGAGGATCCACGCGCTCATCGAGGTAAAGGTCACACCAAAGCGCGACAAAGGTTTTGACGATATAGCCGAAAGGATATACAAGTACCCCGAAGTACAGTCAACATATCTTATAAGCGGGGGATTTGATCTTCTCGTGTTTATGGAAGGCAAGACGCTCCGTGAGATCTCAACATTTGTTTCGCAGAAGCTCTCCACGCTCGACTCGGTCCTTTCAACAACAACGCATTTCATTCTGCATAAATACAAGGATTACGGCGTAATCTTCAATCAGAAGAAAGAAGACGAAAGGATGATCATGACACCATGAGAGATCCGCTTTCACAGACAATAATAAACATCAAACCTTCGGGTATCAGAAAGTTTTTCGACATTGCGAGTGAGAGAAAAGATACGATCTCACTCGGTGTAGGTGAGCCTGATTTTGATACACCCTGGCATATTAGGGACGAGGGCATATTCTCGCTTGAAAAGGGACGTACGTTCTATACTTCAAACTCCGGACTTATAGAACTTCGTAATGAGATATGCGCTTATTACAAGAGAAGGTTCAAAGTTGATTATGATCCGAAGAGTGAGACAATCATAACCGTCGGAGGATCTGAGGCAATAGATATCGCGCTTCGGGCGATGATCGATCCGGGTGATGAGGTCATAATCCCCCAGCCGAGCTATGTCTCATATGAGCCGTGTGCGATACTTGCGGGTGCCAGGCCCGTTATCATTGAACTGAAGAATGAGGATGAATTCCGTCTGACTGCCGCGCAGCTTGAGGAGGCCATAACGGACAGGACGAAGATACTGGTCCTTCCGTTCCCGAACAATCCGACGGGCGCTATCATGGAAGAGTCCGATCTTGTTGCGATCGCGAAGATATGCGTCGAAAAGGACATCTTCGTGCTGTCGGATGAGATATATGCCGAACTGTCTTACAAAGGAGACCATGTAACGATAGCGTCGCTTCCCGGAATGCATGAGAGGACGATCGTGATCAACGGTTTCTCAAAGGCATATGCCATGACCGGATGGAGACTGGGCTATGCTCTCGGTCCCGCAAAGATCATCGAGCAGATGACGAAGATACATCAGTTTGCGATAATGTGCGCACCGACAACGAGCCAGTATGCGGCTGTCGAAGCTCTCAGGAACGGCGATGAAGACGTGAAGATGATGAGGACATCTTACGATCAGAGAAGAAAATTCCTTATGAACGCATTTTCTGAAATGGGTCTGCCGTGTTTTGAACCGTTCGGAGCGTTCTACGTATTTCCGGATATAAGGGAATTTGGTATGACAAGTGAGGAGTTTGCATTTGCGCTTCTTGATGCAAAGAATCTTGCGGTCGTTCCGGGTACGGCGTTCGGTGACTGCGGCGAAGGGTTCCTGCGTATTTCCTATGCTTACTCCATTGAAAAGCTCAGGATCGCGATGGAAAGGATCGCGGAATTTGTGGAAGATCTTCGCAGCAAATAATGATCAGTCGTCATCCTCATCGGTCCGGGATCTCGGAAGTGTGAAGATGAACTCGGTCCCGACATCGACCGTGGAGATGACGTTGATGTTTTCATGATGAGCATTTATTATTTCTTTTACTATGGACAGGCCAAGGCCTGTTCCTTTTTTGTCCTTGCCTCTGGAGTGATCGGTCTTGTAGAACCTGTCGAATATCTGCTTTAAGTTCTCCTTGGGTATACCGATACCCGAATCTTTAACCGATACGAATACCGTCTCGTTCTTTTCGCTTGTCTCAAGCCTGATGGCAGAGTCGGGTTTGCTGAACTTGATCGCGTTGTCTATCAGATTGTAGAGAACCTGCTCGATCTTGCCCTTGTCAGCCGACACATACAGCGACTCGCCGCTTAGCACCAGATTGAAGGTGATGTGTTTTTTCTTGCACGTGCCTTCGAATGTGGCAGCCGTATTCTTTATTGTGGAATTGATGTCAAAATCCGAGATATCCAGATTCATTCCGGTGATGTTTAAGTTGTTGAGTGTAAGCAGATTGTTGGTAAGCTTTGTGAGGCGTTCCGTTTCATTCTTAACTATATTGAGATACTTCTCATGCTGTTCAACGGGAATGGTCCCGTCCGCCATCGCCTCCAGATATCCCTTCATCGATGTAAGCGGAGAGCGAAAATCATGGGACACGTTTGCGATGAACTTCTTCTGGTCGTCCTCAAAATGAGAGAGCTTGTCAGCCATATAAGTAAGTGAGGCAGCCAGGTATCCTATCTCATCGTTTTTGTCGATATCTATCGGATATGTGAAATCACCCTCCGCATATGCTTCTGTTGCTTTGGTGATCTTTTTGAGCGGGATGTAAACGATATCCGTAAACACGATCAGTATGAATGTGGACAGCACGAATATGACCGCGACCGTTGCAAGCATGATAAGGTTAAGGTCGTTTCGAAGCTCCCGTATCTTCGTAAGAGGAGAGTGGATGACGACATAACCTTTGAGATTGTAGTTGCTTGTGATCGGTGAGAGAACGGAAAGCATCTCCTCGGAAAAATGTCCGTAGAAGGTTCCCTCCCTGTAGAAGTTCCTGCTTGGGCCTTCGTCAAGAAATCCTTCGATCTTAAAAGATTTTCCGGAAGATCCTTCGGATGAGGAATTGTAGATCACTTCACCGTCGGCGTTCATGATCCATATCGTCATCAGCGAAAAATCACCTGCCGCCTTAAGCTGCTTTGAGACATCATCCGTTGACAGGGTATCGTCATAGAAATACTTTGCGTATGTGCTTGAGATCTCATTCGCTGATTTGTACAGTTCGGTGGCTTTATGTTTGACGAGAAAACTGTAAGTGACCGGAGAGGTGATCGTAAGGAGCACGATGATGCAAAGAGCCGCAAAGCATACGTACGCAAGTATGAACTTGTAATACAGCTTGCGGTTTTTTTTCATACCGAACGGGCCTCAAACTTGTAACCGACTCCCCATACGGTGTGAAGACGCCATTCGCTGTGATCGCGGATCTTTTCGCGAAGACGCTTGATATGCACATCGACGGTCCTGGTGTCTCCCGCATATTCATATCCCCATATGTGATCGAGCAGCTGTTCGCGGGTGAACACCTGGTTCGGCTGCGAAGCAAGGAAGAACAGCAACTCTATCTCTTTGGGAGGCATGTCGAGATATCTGCCGTTATACAAAACGGAATAATCGTTAAGGCTAATGACAAGATCCGGATATTCGACGACCTTGGTATCGGAAGTGGGTGGCTCGACCTTTGACTGGGTGCAGCGCCTCAGCACGGCCTTGACTCTTGCAACGAGTTCCTTCGAATCGAAAGGTTTTTCCATGTAATCGTCCGCGCCGAGCTCTAATCCGAGTACCTTGTCAAACACCTCTCCTTTTGCGGAAAGCATGATGATCGGCGTGGGATTTTTGCTTCGGATCTCACGGCATACCTGATAGCCGTCTATGCCCGGGAGCATAAGGTCTAAAAGGATGAGGTTCGGCTCGTATGATTCGTATACGGACAGAGCGGACTCGCCGTCGTTTACAATCTTCGTGTCAAAGCACTCTTTTGTAAGGTACAGATCGATAAGCTCTGCGATATTCTCATCGTCGTCAACGATAAGGATCTTTTGTTTTCCTGCCATTGTAGATCTCCCTGGTGTTATTTGAATTCGACTATCGTAACTCCGGCATCTCCTTCGCCAAACTCTCCTGCCCGAAACGATGCAACATAAGAAACTTTCCGGAGGTGCTCGGTCACTGCCTTGCGCAATGCACCGGTTCCTTTTCCGTGTACTATCCTGACACTTGTAAGGTGGGAAAGGTAAGCATCGTCCAGGTACTTGTCAAGCTTCGGGACAGCCTCGTCAACTTTGAGCCCGATAAGGTTTAACTCGGAAGAGATACTTCCCGCTTTGGACAAACCCTTAACGCCGGCGCCCTTCTGACCGGAAGAGTGCTTGTGTGAAGACTCCTCTTCAGTGATCTTCAGATCGGAGATATTTGTATTTATATTTATAATACCACACTGCACCAAAAGATTCCCCTTGGCATCGGGAAGGCAGTGGACATGTCCGTCAAGATCCATCGAGAGTATATGTACGCTCGTCCCGAGCTTAAAATCAGAAGCCTTGTGAGTACCCTTGGCGGAGGGCTTTTTGGCAAGAGGATCCGACGTGTTCTTTCCGATCGCTTCCCGAAGACTGCGTCTGTCTTCTTCAAGCGTCCCTACGGAGGCACCGCTTTTGTTGATATTTCTTATCGCTGAATCTGCAAGAGTCTTTGCATCTTTTAAAATAGTGCGGGCTTCTTCTTTGGCCTCGTTTATGATACGCTCTTTTTGCTCATCAAGCTTAACGCGACGCCTTTCATACGTATCCTTCAGAACTTCTATATCATGCTTGTAGCGCTCTATCTCACGGTTTGCTTCTTCAAGAGTGTTACGGTCCCTCTCAAGGCGGGAGATGACATCTTCAAATGAGGAGTCGTTTTCCGAGATCTGCTCCCGGGCCCGGTCTATGACGGTATCCGGCAGTCCGAGACGCTTTGATATCGCAAATGCGTTGCTCTTTCCGGGTATGCCGGTTATGAGCCTGTATGTGGGGGCAAGGGACTCGACATCAAACTCGCATCCCGCGTTTTCGACACCTTTGGTATTCAGAGCATATATCTTCAGTTCGCTGTAGTGAGTCGTCGCCATCGTCCTTATCTGTTTTTTGTGAAAGTTCTCGAGGATCGATATGGCAAGTGCAGCCCCTTCGGTCGGGTCGGTTCCCGCACCGAGCTCATCAAACAGGCACAGACTCTTACTGTCGGCCTTCTTCATAATCTCAACGATATTCTTCATGTGGGATGAGAATGTTGACAGGCTCTGTTCGATGCTCTGCTCATCCCCGATATCGGCAAAGACCTCGGTAAATACGGTCAGCTCGCTTGTTTCGGCTGCAGGTATATGAAGGCCGGACTGCCCCATGAGCGACAACAGGCCGACGGTCTTTAATGATACGGTCTTACCTCCGGTATTGGGGCCCGTGATAACAAGAAGATCGTATCCGTCTCCCAAGGTGACATCTATCGGAACGGCTGTCTCCTTCGGAAGAAGAGGATGTCGTGCCTTGACAAGGCGCACGATACCCTTTTCGTTATAAACGGGCCTGTGGGCATTTTGGTCAAGTGCAAGAGCGCCCTTTGCGAATATCAGGTCAAGCTCGGCAAGAGTTTCGATATCGGCTGACAGCTCATCCGTATGTTCGCGGCATTTATCGGACAGGTCCGCAAGTATCAGCCTTATCTCTTCAGCCTCTTCAAGTTGGAGTCTTCTGAGCTCATTGTTGAGTTCCACTATCGCAGCGGGCTCTATGAAAAATGTTGAGGCCGAGGAGGACTGGTCGTGGATCATACCCGGGACATTGCTTTTATATTCTGCACGGACGGGAATACAGTACCTGTTGTCACGCATTGTTATCACAGCGTCCTGAAGATAGGTCCGGTAAGTATCGGATACCATTTTGGACAGTTGAGTGTGTATCCGGTCGTTGGCACTCTTTTGTTTTTTTCTTATCGAATGAAGGGTGGGGCTCGCATCATCGGCGATCTCGTCCTCCGAGAGGATACAACGTCTTATCTCCTTACACAGAGGTGAGAGCGGAGCAAGGACCAAAAACAGATCAGACAGGGAATCGGGGGCGGCTTTTTCATTCTGGCCGTACGATCTTACCCGAAGTGTGTTCTCCAGAAGAAGGGCGAGGGATAAGAGTTCTTGGGTACCAAGACTGCTTCCCTTGCACAGCCTTTGCACCGACTCTTTCATATCGGATCTGGCATTAAAAGATACCGATCCGTCACGAAGGATCCGCCCCAGAGCGTCTTCGGTATTTTGCTGCAACAGGTCTATATCAAACAAAGATGAAGACGGCAGGAGCGAAGATGCCTTTTTGCGGCCGAGTTCCGAGGACGTATGCTCGCAAAGCATCCCTATGATCCTGTCGTATTCAAGGGTTTTCAGACATTTTTTGTTCATGGCACACATTATGATATCAAAAATAGCGGGATGTGAACAGTCGTTTTGTTGACAGATACGGCTGTATATTGTGATTTTGACACTTATTCTGTATAATGAAAAACTATGGAAGAAAAAGATCAGAACTACGAATTTATGACCGAAACGATCAAGAAGCATCCGGTGAACAAACGGAAGCTTTTTAGGAAGATATTCTCTACGATCATCCTCGGAATACTTTTCGGAGCCTGTGCCGCGGCCACATTTGTGATGTTTATGCCGCGTCTTCAGGCATACCTGTATCCGGTGGACGAGACCAAGCCGGTTTCCCTTCCGGTTGATGAGAGCATTCAGGAGGAGGAGCCGGTTGAGCCATTTGTCATGCCTGAAAATGACTCTTCAAATGATGCGGCAGATCCCGACAAGGCGCAGTCCCCAGAAGAGACAGCAAAGCCGGACGAAGATGCGCAGGATACTTCCAAACCCGCCGATGCCGAAAAGCCTGAGGAAGAGAAGGAGGTTGTTGTCAACAACATAGTCGAGACCATAGAAAAGGATCTCGAGCTTGACGACTACCGCTCACTCCTTCGCAAGATATCAGCCATAGCCGATGCCACTTCAAAGAGTCTGGTTACGGTTGCGGGGGTCAGCTCCAATACAGACTGGTTCAACAACTCATATGAGAACAACAATTCCACAACGGGTATCATAATCGCGGATAACGGAAAAGAGCTGCTGATCGTATCTCCTTCCGACATCCTTCACAAGGCAAGGAACGTCAGGGTGACGTTCTGCGACGGGGTGACTTATCCGGCAAGAGTCAAGGATGCCGACATCAACACGGATCTTTGCATAGTATCGATCGATCTTGAGCATATAGAAGAAAAGACGATGGAGCAGATAGAGATGGCGCAGTTCGGAGGTATCGCAACATCCGCGGTCGGCGTTCCGGTAGTAGCGGTCGGTTCTCCGTACGGTGCAGCGGGATCGGTCGGGATGGGACAGATCACATCCAATTCCGTGATAGTCGACAAATCGGATTCAAATGTCCGGATAATATCCACTGATATTTATGCCAGTGTTGACGGCAGCGGTGTTCTCGTAAACTATAACGGACGTATAGTCGGTATCATCTGCCATGAGGATATGTCGGGAAATATGCCGAACCTTCTTCGTGCATATGCTGTATCGGACATATCGGACAGTATCGAGAAGATCTCGAACGGACAGAGTCTGGCGACTCTCGGGATAATCGGGACGGATGTAACGCCAGAGGCAAATGCCGACAGAAACGTACCGTTCGGTGCATATGTTAAGGAGGTCATTGCCGATTCACCTGCGATGAATGTAGGGATCAGGAACGGAGATGTGATAGTCAAGTTCGGAACTACACAGATAGAATCGTTCTCTGATTACAAGAAGGCGATACTCGAATACCAGCCGCAGGATGTGGTCATGGTAACGCTCGAGAGACCGGGTCGCGATGAGTATACGGAAATGACATATGAAGTGACACTGGAGGAACTTAAATGAGATACATAGAAAGCTTCAGGGAAGGTGAGGGCATCAATGACATATATCTTGTAAGATCCAAGAGAAGTGATGTCACCAAGACCGGTAAGCCCTACGAAAAACTGGTTCTGACCGATAAGACCGGAAGCATAGATGCAATGATATGGGATCCCAATTCAGCCGGGATAGATGATTTTGACGTGCTTGATTACATCCTCGTAAACGCAGTCGTAAACTCTTTCCAGGGAGCCAACCAGCTGAACATAAAACGCGTCAGGAAATGCAGTGAAGGTGAGTATGATCCGGCGGATTATCTGCCTGTGTCCCAGTATGATATCGAGAGTATGTGGAAAGAGCTTATGTCATATAAGGACAAAGTAAAGAATCCCCATCTTTCGGGACTGCTTGCCGCGTTTTTTGATGACGGTGGATTTGCCGCCGTATTCAAAAAGTGCTCCGCCGCAAAGGCGGTCCATCACGGATTCATAGGGGGGCTTTTGGAACATACTCTTTCCGTAACAAAGCTGTGTGAGTACTATACGAAAGCTTATCCGCTTCTGAATGCGGATCTGCTTCTTACGGTAGCGATGCTTCATGATATAGGAAAGACAAGAGAGCTGTCTGATTTTCCGCAGAATGATTATACGGATGAGGGCCAGCTTTTGGGACATATTGTGATGGGTGCCCATATGGTAATGGAGAAAATGGACGCCATGGAAAGCTTTCCCGAGAAGCTGTATTCGGAAGTTACCCACTGCATACTGGCACATCACGGAGAGTACGAATTCGGTTCTCCGAAAAAGCCGGCTATCATGGAAGCGGTAGCACTTCACTTTGCCGACAACACGGACGCCAAGATGGAGACGATGAAGGAGATATTTGAGTCCACGGACAATGACGGATGGCTCGGTTTCAACAGACTGATCGATTCGAACATCCGCAAAACGTCAAAGACCGGGTAAGGATGATGGAGCATCAAAAGAACGAGATACTTACGGTTGTTATCGATGATATCGGAAGAGACGGTGAGGGTATAGGCAGATATGAAGGCTATACCCTTTTTGTTAAAGACGCTCTTTGTGGAGATACAGTTGAGGCAAAGCTTACCAAGGTCAAAAAGAATTACGCTTATGCCAGGTGCGAGAGGATAGTTATACCTTCGCCGGACAGGACAACACCTTTTTGTGATGATCACAGTAGGTGCGGAGGGTGCCAGATACAGGCGCTTTCCTACAAAGCACAGCTGAGCTTTAAGGAAAACAAAGTAAAAAACGATCTGATGCGCATTGCAGGACTGCCGGAAGATAGGATTGATGATGCGTATGACGGCATCATCGGGATGGATGACCCGGTAAGGTACAGAAACAAATCGCAGTATCCTGTGGGATGCACGGCCCGGGGTGAGATCGTTGCGGGATTTTATGCGAAAAGGACACATGACATCATCCCATGCAGGGACTGCGGCATAGCGCCTTTTGAGAACGCGAAGATAGTAAGTGCGGTAGTTGATCATATGAGGCAGTACGGCATCAAGCCGTATGATGAAAAGGACGGGAGTGGTACCATCCGGCATATTGTGATCAGAAAAGGATTTGCCACCGGACAGATAATGGTCTGTCTTGTCATAAAGCATTCCGGGAAGGGATCGCGGGACAAAGAGTATATCGCAGGACAAAAGGAACTTATTGAAAAACTTGATTCGATAGAAGGGGTGACATCAGTCTGTATATCGATAAACAACGAGAACACGAATGTCATCATGGGAAAAGAGTCTGTAACGATCTTTGGAAGCAACACGATAAAGGATGAGCTTCTTGGCAAAACATTTGAGATCTCTCCGGAGTCGTTCTTCCAGGTAAATCCTGTACAGACCGAGAAGCTGTACACTGCTGCGATAGAGTATGCGGACCTTTCGGGCAATGAAGAAGTATGGGATATATGCTGCGGTATCGGAACGATATCGCTGTGCCTTGCGGATAAAGCGGGATCTGTTCACGGCCTGGAGATAGTTCCCGAAGCTATAGAAGATGCCGGGAAAAATGCCGCCGCAAATAAAGTGGAGAATGCTGATTTTATATGCGCGGATGCGGCCGAATATCTGTACGATCACAAGGATGAGATAAAGGCCGATGTGATCGTTGTTGATCCGCCGAGAAAGGGCATGGAAGAGAAGGCGCTTTCGGCCATATGTGAGGTCTTTCCCAAGCGTATAGTATATGTCAGCTGTGACAGTGCCACGCTTTCGCGGGACATCAGATATCTTGCCGAAAAGGGGTATGATCTTAAGAAGTTTACATGCGTGGACATGTTCCCGCATTCGGTCCACATAGAAACCGCCTGCTTATTGGAAAGATGAAAATATGTTGAACAGTTTTTCAAGAACACAGTTATTATATGGAGAGGAAGCGATGGGAAGGCTTGCCGCTTCCCGTGTTGCCGTATTCGGAATAGGCGGAGTCGGAGGATATGTTGTTGAAGCTCTTGCCAGAAGCGGGATAGGTGCACTTGATCTTATCGATGACGACAAGGTATGCCTTACGAACATCAACCGTCAGATCATAGCTACAAAAAACTCCATCGGGAAATATAAGGTGGATGTGGCCAAAGAGAGGGTTCTTGATATCAATCCAGAATGCGAGGTAAGAACGTACAAAACCTTCTTTTTGCCAGAGACACAGGATCAGTTTGATTTTGCGCAGTACGATTATGTTGTTGATGCGATCGATACGGTCACGGGCAAGATCGCTATCATTGAAAAAGCAAAAAAGGAATCCGTGCCGGTCATTTCCTCTATGGGGGCCGGTAATAAGATAGATGCCTCCATGTTCGAGGTTTCCGATATATATCAGACATCCGTATGTCCGCTTGCAAAGGTGATGAGACATGAGCTCAGAAAAAGAGGGATCGATTCCCTTAAGGTAGTGTATTCGAAGGAAAAGCCCAGAAGACCTCTGGAGGATATGTCGGTCAGTTGCAGGCAAAACTGCATCTGTCCTCCGGGAACGGTAAGAAAATGCACCGAACGAAGGGACATCCCGGGATCGACCGCATTTGTCCCGTCCGTTGCCGGACTGATAATAGCAGGTGAAGTGATAAACGATCTTACGGGAATACAGAGGGAAGATTATGAATAAAAAGAATGTGCTTACCATAGAGCAGAAGGATAAGCTTAACGAACTGAGGAAGATAATAGGAGAGCTCGGAAGTCTTGCGGTAGGATTTTCCGGAGGTGCGGATTCCGCATTGCTTCTTGCTGTGGCGCATGAAGTGCTTGGAGAGCGTTCACTTGCAGTAACAGCTGCCGATGCATCCGTTCCCAAGCGAGAGATAAGCGAGGCAAAAAAGTTTTGCGAAGACAGGGGCATCAGACATATCATGATCAATACCGATCCGCTGTCTGAAGAATCATACAGGAATAACTCTTCCGACAGATGTTATTTCTGCAAGCGCGGGATCTTTTCCGAGATAATAAAGACCGCCAAGGAGAACGGGATCGAATATGTGGCGGAAGGCTCCAACATGGATGATCTCGGAGATTACCGTCCGGGACTGAAAGCCATTGCGGAGCTTAACGTTAAAAGTCCTTTAAGAGATGCGGGACTGAATAAATCCGATATCAGGATGATATCAAAAGCAATGGGACTGCCGACGTGGAACAAACCTGCCTATGCATGTCTTGCTTCCAGATTTGTGTACGGAGAGCAGATCACGGAAGAAAAACTGCACATGATCGACCGCGCCGAACAGTTTCTGATCGGACTCGGGTTTTATGAAGAACGGGTGAGGATGCACGGTGATCTGGCAAGAATCGAAGTTGCTGCGGATGATATACCCCGACTTGCGTCGGAAGAAGTACGTAATAAGATATATGAGGAGTTTAGGAACATAGGCTTTCTGTTTGTGACCCTTGATATGAAGGGTTACCGTACCGGAAGCATGAATGCGACACTTGATAAGGATAAGGCCTGATAAAGAGGGAGATTACCGGGATAATGAAAAAGAACGGGAACACGAACATTTGGACATACTTTCCCGTCACGTTTGCGGCTGCACTGTTTTGCTGCATATTGTGGGGAAGTGCCAGTCCGGCGATCAAGATCGCTTATGAACTGTTTGGGATAGGACCGGATGAGACCGCATCCAGACTGATGCTTGCAGGTGCGAGATTTATCATTGCAGGTATCATGGTAATATTATTCGGCTCGATCATAAACAGACGGTTTTTAAGACCACAGCGGGCAGCGCTTAAACCGGTGCTTATATTATCATTCCTGCAGACGGTCGGACAGTACTTTTTCTTCTTTATGGCTCTTGCACATACAACGGGAGTTCGCGGATCGATAATCAATGCGGCCGGAAATTTCCTTACAATATTGTTTGCGGTGTATGTTTTCAGGCTGGAGAAGATGACCGTTAGAAAGATAGTCGGATGCCTTGTCGGATTTGCGGGTATCATCATGATACTCGGAGGTGGTGCGGCGCTTATGGAAGGCGGCGGCATATCGTTTGCAGGCGAGGGCGCGATGCTTACGGCTGATGTATTCTATGCCATGTCGGGTTGCTGCATCAAGATCTTTTCAAGAAAAGAGGACCCGGTCGTATTAAGCGGTTACCAGTTTTTTGTCGGCGGGATCATTCTGTTCGTGATAGGACGGATCATGGGAGGTGCCCTTGTATTTGCGACCCCGTCATGCTGGGGGAATCTTATATACATGGGATTCATTTCCGCAGGCGCCTATACGATCTGGGGCATTCTTCTTAAATACAATCCGGTAAGCCGTATCTCAATACTCGGATTTATGAACCCCGTGATGGGAGTGCTGCTGTCAGCTGCCTTCCTTGGTGAGAACAGGGAAGCATTTTCGCTGACGGGACTTATGTCTCTGGTGTTGGTATCTGCCGGTATAGTCATCGTTAATCTTACCAAAGCAAAGCCTGACAAAGAAAAACAGCCGGGCATGGAGTAATACAGAGGACAGATATGCGAAACTACTTCAGGACGGTTACGGCCATTGCCGTGTTATTAATTATCGGATCACTCGTGCTCATAGTTACTTCAAAAGGAAGCGGGGTGCCGTATGTTTTTATAGCGGGACTTGTCGCTTTCTTTGCACTGTTTTTGGTGGGAGCATATCTGTATGGCGTTCACGTCAGGGATAAGATCGCAGCTCCTCTTGAAAACATGAGGGTTTATGCCGATATGATCACGCGGGGAAACCTGGACGATATCCCGGAGACTGACATAAACACCGACTTCGGAGAGTTTTCGGAAAGTTTCAATCTTGTATGCGATGAGCTTCAAAAATCACGGGACAGGGAAGCCCTGCTGCGACAGAGACAGCGTGAATTTGTTACGTCCCTCGGACAGGAACTGAAGACTCCGGTTACAGGGATCAGGCTTACCGCCGAAAATCTAAGGGCCGGACTTATATCCGGGAAAGACCTTGAAAACTTCAAATCAGTATATGCCCAGAATCTTGACAGTATATATGACAAGGCGGCGCAGATCGAAGAAGACCTGATAGAGCTGACAACATCCGCACTTGATGACCTTGGGGAGATAAGAGTCTGTTTAGCCGATGAAAAGGCGCAGATACTTGAAGACATCTTAAGAAAGCACGATGACAGGCAACTGGTATTTGCAGCCTCGGTCCCTGATGTTCTCATAAATGTTGACAGACGACGGATGGACCAGGTGATCGGAAACATAATAGTCAATTCATATCAGTATGCCGATACCCAGATAGATGTCAGCTACCTGCTGTTGGATGATTTTCTGCAAATGATGATATCCGATCACGGACCGGGTGTTGCAACGGATGAGATAGACCATATCACGGACAGATTCTACAGGAGCAGGCTCGGGGCGTCCAGCAAGGACGGGAACGGACTGGGGCTTTACACAGCGAGACTCCTTATGAAGAAGATGAACGGTGAGCTGATGGTGGCCAACACGGGAGACGGTCTTTGTGTCACGCTTCTCATACCTGTAAGCTGATCTAACAGTAAGCCGAAGGTAACTGTTGACGGATGATACATCACGAGTTATAATCCTAGCTGCCAGGTAGGTTATTATAACGAGGTGTATTATGGATAAGATGATTTATATGGACAATGCAGCCACAACAAGGGTTGCAAAAGAAGTGTTCGAAGTGATGGCTCCTTACTTTACCGAAGAGTATGCCAATCCTTCGAGCACATACACTTTTGCCGGAAATTGTGCCAGGACAGTTGCAGCGGCAAAGGAGACTATAGCTCAGACGATTGGATGCAGCGCAAAGGAGATATACTTTACTGCCGGCGGCAGTGAGTCCGACAACTGGGCACTTAAGGGAATAGCCGATGCCCAAAAATCCAAGGGCAGACACATCATCACATCAAAGATCGAGCATCATGCGATATTGAACACATGCGCGTTTTTGGAGAAGAACGGATATGAAGTGACATATCTTAATGTCGACGAAAACGGTCTTGTCGATCCCAATGAAGTCAAAAAAGCCATAAGGGACGATACCATCCTCATTTCGGTAATGTTTGCCAACAATGAGATAGGAACGATCGAGCCTGTTGAGGAGATAGGCAGGATAGCGCATGAGCACAATGTACTGTTCCATACGGATGCGGTACAGGCTTTCGGACATGTGCCGATAGATGTATCTTCGATGAACATCGATCTTCTTTCGGCAAGCGGACACAAGCTTAATGGTCCGAAGGGCGTCGGCCTTCTGTATATAAGAAACGGGGTAAAGATAACAAACCTGATCCACGGCGGAGCACAGGAACACGGAAGAAGAGCGGGAACGGTCAATGTTCCGGGTATTGTCGGATTTGCCGAGGCAGCAAAGATCGCAAGCATGAAGATGGAAGAGAGGTCATCCTACGAAAAGGAGCTCAGGGACCTCCTCATAAAGAGAGTGCTTGAGGAAATACCGTTTACAAGGTTAAACGGGGATCCCGAAAAACGCCTCAGCAATAATGCCAACTTCTGCTTCAGATTTGTCGAAGGAGAATCCCTGCTGATACTGCTGGATCAAAACGGGATATGTGCATCATCGGGATCGGCGTGCACGTCGGGATCGCTCGACCCGTCACATGTGCTTCTGGCTATAGGGCTTCCGCATGAGATAGCGCACGGATCATTAAGGATCACCATATCTGATGAGACAACAAGGGAAGATATCGACTATACAGCCGATACACTCGTAAAGATCATATCAAGGCTTAGGGATATGTCTCCGCTCTGGGAGGATTTTGTAAAAGGAGGAAAAAAATGAGTCAGGTTACGGAATACAGCGAAAAGGTCATGGATCATTTCTCCAATCCGAGAAATGTCGGCGAGATAGAAAATGCTTCGGGAGTCGGCACTGTCGGAAACGCAAAATGCGGTGATATAATGAGGATGTATCTCGATATAGATGAAGATCATATAGTAAGGGATGCAAAATTCAAGACGTTCGGCTGCGGAGCAGCGATCGCAACAAGCTCAATGGCAACGGAACTTGTAAAGGGTAAGAGTGTTGAGGAAGCACTTAGCGTTACAAACAAGGCAGTTATGGAAGCACTTGACGGATTGCCCCCTGTGAAGGTACACTGTTCTTTACTGGCTGAGCAGGCAATCCATGCAGCGCTATGGGATTATGCCGAAAAGAACAGCCTGGAAATAAACGGACTGACTCCACCGGTAAACGACATTGATGAGACCGAAGAGTTTTATCAGATGCAGGGGGAGGGTGACGGAGGAAAGAAATGATATCTACCAGAGGACGCTATGCATTAAGAGTTATGATCGACATCGGACTGAATCAGGATGACGGTTTTGTCCCGATGAAGGAAGTGGCACAGCGTCAGGGACTGTCACTCAAATATCTTGAGCAGATATTACCTGCACTTACCAAGAACGGACTCGTTCAGGGAATGCACGGAAAAGGAGGCGGGTACCGCCTGACAAGAAAACCGGAGGATTACAGGATAGGAGAGATATTAAGACTTACTGAAAAGGACCTTGCGCCGGTCAGCTGTCTTGCCGAGGGGGCCGCTAAATGCGACAGGATGCCAAAGTGCAAGACAATAGCTTTCTGGAAGGGACTCAATGAAGTCACAAACGAATATCTCGACTCAAAGACACTGCTGGATCTGATGGAAGAGTAATCGATCATGAATAGGAGCTTAAAATGAAGAGGATCGGGAAGTTCGGGATTTGGGTCTTTCCGGTCCTTATAATATCTGTATTTTTCCTGCTCTCGTGCTCGAAGGATGAAGCATCGCAGACAGGGGATGAGCCGGAAAAAGAGACGGCTGTCCAACAGGCACCGGAAGAAGATGTGCCGGTCAAAGAGCCTGAAGAGGTGACACCGGCCGAAGAGACGGCGGAGCCCGAGGCGGAAACAGCCGAAGATACAGCGGAAGAAGAGACGGATACAAAGGACACGGAAGATGGTGTTCATGTCAGGCTGCGCCTTGCCGACAGCGGCAAGGACGTTTTTGCTCTCTGGGGTAACGGACGTCCGGATTACAGATACGGCCCGTCCATCATGAGCGACGGGAAAGGCGGAGTTCATGCGTGGTTCGCATCTCCCGGTGACAGCAGAAAAGAATATGACTGGATAACATACAGACATTCCGATGACGGTGGAAAAACATGGGGTCCGGAAAAGGTTGTCCTGTCTCCGACACCCGGAAGTGCAGATCTTAAATCTGTCTGTGATCCCGATGTTTTCTTCTATGACGGATATTATTATCTCGGCTATACGGGAACCGTCAACAAAGACGGACTGTGCAACAATGTATTTCTGGCAAGGTCCCAGTCCCCGGAAGGGCCTTTTGAAAAATGGGATGGTAAAGGATGGGGAGGCGCACCCGTTCCGCTCATCTATTTTGAAGGCATAGATATAGGCTGGGGAGTCGGTGAGCCCAGTTTTGTAGTGATTGATGACACGCTCTACATATACAATACGCTTGATTCGTTCTCGGACGTATTCGGATGGGTAAGAGCAACGCAGGTACATACAGCCGACCTTAAGGACCCTTCTTGGCCGAATTCCATCGGCTGTGACGGGATCAGTGTTTTCAGAAACGACAGTGAGCCTGACAGCGAGTATATGTATCAGGATTCGGATTCGTGGGATGTGGCATACCTTGAAGATTCCGGAAAGTTTGTTGCGCTTACGACAAACAGAAGATTTAAGGATGACAGCTGTCTACTCTACTATGAATCCGACGACGGTATTCATTTTGAGAGGGTTTCCGAACTAAATACGAATGTGATAAGCGGATGCCATAACTGCGGGCTGATGTCAGACGGATTCGGACATATCGCAGCGGACGATGAGACCATACTGGGATATGCGTATGCCGGTTCCGGAGAATCCAAGTGGGGAATGTGGGCAACGAGGTTTGCGCCCGTTAAGATCGATTATACGGATGATATTGACCGGTCCGAAGACGGAAAAGATAATCTCAAACAGGAGATCAGGATAGATGAATCCCTCCTGTCATCCGATCCGATAATGCTTATGACCGACCAGCTGACATATACGGCATATCTTGATAACCCGGTAAACATCAGGTATTACCTGATGAACTCCCGCAGAGGCAGGAGCGGGATAAGCGCGGAAGAGATCAAGATCGATTATGACAGGCACATGGTAAGACTTGATGAGAAGAACCGTCTCGTTCCGATACGTGAGGGAATAACGACTGTAGGTGTCGAGTATAACGGGCTCAGAAGGCAGATACGTATATGCGTACTTCCGGATGATTATGATGAGGCAAGCATCAGGACGTTTTATCCCATGTGCAGGAAGTACAATATAGACGCGTCACAGCCGATCATTATCAAGATAAGGCCGATGGCTGTATTTGAAGACTATTCTCTTGAAGAACTGTCTGGATATGAGATCAATTCCAATAACTTGAGGTTCAGGACATCTGATGCCTCGGTAGTCAGGGTCAGCAAGGACGGAACGCTTAAGCCGGTCTCATCCGGACAGGCGGTGATAACAGTTGAAGCAGACAACTGCAAATACACTGTGGATGTTTATGTGAATCTGTGACCGTCTGTTATCATGTTATTATTCTTCATCATCATGATGCTCTTCTTCATGATGATGATCTTTTCCCTCTTCCTCATCTTCCTCCTCTTCCTCGTCTTCATCCTCATCATCATGGTGCTCTTCTTCATGATGTTCTTCTTCATGATGTTCTTCTTCAGGATGCTCTTCTTCGTGGTGCTCCTCCCCGGAGGGTTCCGGGGCGGGAGTTTCGGGAACGGGAGTCGGGGTGGTACCATCCGGTGCAGCTGTAGGCTCCGCATTCTGAAGCATCATGTTCATGAGCTCCTGGAGCTTTTCTTCATCTATACCGGAGCCGTCATCCATCGTTACTTTCGTGTTTCTCGGATTGGGCTTTACATAGTGGACTACGTATTCGCCGTCATCCGAAATACCGGGAACCGGGTGTGACACGATATAGTCAAGTATGGCCTGGCATCCCGAGCTGCTGTAATGAAGCCCGTCGCCGGCGTCATATTCGCTCTTTACCTGACCGTTGTCTCCGGTCAGCTCCTCCGCTACATTTAGAAAGAATATATGCTTTTCTTTTGCAAGGCCCAGAAGAAAATCATTGTATTTGTTTATCCATGAATTCTGAACGGTATTTCTGTAAGGGCCGTTATCGTCGACGGGTCCTATGGACATGAGAACGATATTTGAATTCGGTGCAAGGGAAGAGATCTTATCGATCAGATCCGAGAACGTTTTCTTGTAGTGATCCTCGCTCGGATCGTTAATTCCGTTAACTCCGAGCGCCACATATATAACGGGAGCCTGATGAGATGAAAGATATGATTTTAACGTATATTCCTTACCCGCATTGTTCATAAAAGTATTTCCGGAAAACGACGGGTGTGATATTCCGATCTGTGCGAGAGCCGCGTCATCGTTGATGAGCCCGGAGTTGACCATCGCAACGGTCCTTGAATCACCGAGGAACACGCATCTGTTAAGGTATCCTTTAAGAGCACCTTCTTTCATTGCAAGTTCTGTGGTGGCCTCGGTACTTTCATGCTTCGTACCCGAACTTGCGGTCTCGATCATGATCAGCTCTTCGGACTCTTCATTCGTGCCGGCTGCGTCGGAAACGTCCTTTGAAAAGAAAACCTTAATAGGCGTGTTGAGGGATGAAGACTGCTCGTCAGATGTGATTTTGAGCACAACAATTATCGCGGCCGCGATAATGATACCGACCGTAAATGATGCGATGATTATCAGTTCCGTACGGCTCAGCCTTCTTCGGATCCTTCTTTTGAGTCTTCTGAAAAGGCTTTTGAGCGATCTGAAAATGTCCATAATCCCCTATATTATAGCATATAATGCAAAATCAGGGCTAATCGCACTCTCTTATCTTTTTGCGAAGAGGCAGGACCATGGCGGGGGAGACCGATAATGCATCGACTCCGAGGTCGATATAATCCTGGGTATGAGACAGATCTGCGGCCGCTTCACCGCATATATCCACGGTTATTCCGGCCTTGTGCGCATTTGCCACGGTCATCTCTATCATCTTATATACCGCGGGATGCATTGTGGAAAAGTATGTCTCGAGCTTGGGATTCTGTCTGTCTATCGCAAGTGTGTACTGGGTCAGATCGTTCGTTCCAATGGAGAAAAAGTCCACGTGTCTGGCCAGTTTGTCACTGATCATGACCGCAGCAGGAGTCTCTATCATGATACCGAGCCTTATGTCTTTGCTGTATGGGATGCCCTCGGCATCAAGCTCATCGGTAACTTCCCTGATCACTTTTTTGATATTGAGTACTTCTTCTACGGAGATAATCAGAGGGAACAGTATGTCAAGGTTTCCGTATGCGGATGCACGGTAAAGAGCCCTCAGCTGTGTCTTGAATATCCCGGGCTGGGCAAGGCTGATCCTGATGGCGCGGTAACCGAGAGCGGGATTAACTTCCTTCTCCGGCCTGAAATATGAGGCCTGTTTGTCGGTCCCCAGATCCAACGTTCTGATGATAACCTTTCGCCCGCGCATTTTCTCGAGCACTTCTTTGTAGATCTCAAACTGGTCATCTTCCGAAGGGTATGTGAGGCTCTCCATGTAAATGAACTCGCTTCGAAACAGTCCGATGCCCCCGGCATCATACAAAAGCGCTGTCTCGACACCCTCGGCGCTTCCTATATTTGCATAAACGTTTATGTATTTTCCGCTCTTTGTAACGTTATTCTTTCCTTTGAGAAGGAGCAGCATACGCTGCTGTTCTTCGTACTCTTTCTGTTTGCGCCTCATCCTCTCGAGAGTACGTTTGTCGGGATCGATGATGAGTTCTCCCTTGATCCCGTTTAAGATCGCTGGCCTTCCGTCATATATGGACAGCATTTCCTGGCCAAGGCCCACGACAGACGTGACGCCCATCGTGCCCGCAAGTATCGAAGCATGACTGACCGGGGATCCGAACATCGTAGCAAGGCCGAGCAGATTATCGCGGTTAAACTGAACGATATCACCTGCGTTAAAATCATCCGATGCGAATATACATGGCTCCCCCGGATCCGCCATCTCGGATTCAAGCCCACACAGTATCCGAAGGAGTCTTTCAGAAACATCCTTAACATCCGCTATGTGACTTTGCATGTATTTGTCTTCTATTGAAGAAAACAGCCGGGAGAATTCATCGGATGCCAGTACTACCGAGTATGCGGCGTTGTATTTGTCCTCGGTGATACGGCTTTTTACATAGTCAATGTACTGCCTGTCCTCAAGCAGCATTTCCTGTGCAACAAATATCGAAGCAGACAATTCTCCGAGGTATTCGACCGAGGATTCATACAGTTCTTCGAGCTGCAAAACGGCCTTCTGCCTTGCCTCGTCAAAGGCCTGAAGCTGTGCCTTAGTATCATCGACGGGAGTCCTTGATATCTGCCTGTCGGGTCGCTTATATACGTACAGCTTTCCGATGGCGATACCGGAAACGACTTTTGTCCCTTTGAATGTGACCATGAATACCTCCGTCTTGTGATTTTTTTAAACTTTCACTACCTATAATACCATATATTGTAGTATAATTCTTACATGCGTAAAAAACTCACTGTTTCTGTCGTACTTACCGCATTACTTGTGTATCTGTCCACGGGACATGCACTCTTTGATCTGCCCTTTCCTGGTATCTTAAGAGAAAGCCCCGTTGTACTCTTTACCCTCCAGGTGATACTGGCTCTTCTCGTACTGTTCGTTAACCGCCATGTATTTACAAGCGGGATCAAAGCAGCAATTCATCTGTCGCCCAATATGGATACTCTCGTTGTCCTGGGCGTTCTTTCATCGTTTATCTACAGTACGGTAATCTCTGTCATCAATCTCATATATTATAAGGGCGCCGATGAATATATCGGAGAGACTGACCTGTATTTCGAGACAGGAGCGATAATACTGACACTTGTTCTTGTCGGAAAGTTTCTCGAAGATACGGCAAAAGGAAAAACGTCGGGAGCACTGCGAGAACTTTCCGATATGTCCCCGAAGAGTGCGATCCTCCTTCGAAAAGGCCAGGAGGTCGAAGTTGCCATCGATGAAGTCAGGGTCGGGGATATATTTGTGTTAAAGCCCGGAATGAGCGTTCCGGTTGACGGTGTGATCGAAAGCGGAACGAGTGCGGTAAATGAATCATCACTTACCGGTGAGTCCATGCCTGTAGACAAGGAACCCGGAATGAGCGTATGTGCATCAACGATCAATATGTCGGGACATCTTACGTGCCGTGCAACGGGTGTCGGAGGTGATACGGCGTTCTCCAGGATAGTGAAGATGGTGACTGATGCTTCGGAACAAAAGCCGAAGATCTCCAGGACCGCTGACAGGATATCCGCGATCTTCATCCCCGTGGTCATAGCATTTTCTGTCATAACATTTATTGTATGGATGATCCTCGGAAACAGTGTCGGATTCTCACTTGCAAGGGCCGTTTCCGTACTGATCGTGAGCTGTCCGGCAGCGCTGTATCTTGCTGCTCCCGTTGCGATCATGGTAGGAAACAGCGTCGGAGCCAGACACGGGATACTGTACAAGACAGCACAGTCCATAGAGAACACGGGAAGGACCCAGATAGTTGTTATGGACAAGACCGGTACGATAACGACCGGCCAGCCAAGAGTAACGGATATACTCAGTACACAGAACGATGTCGAGCACAGAGATCTTCTGCTGTCCATAGCATATGCACTTGAATCAAAGAGTGAACATCCGATAGCAAAAGCTATCTGCGCTTTCGCGCAGAGAAGATTTGTTCCGGTAATGGAGACGACGGACTTTACGGCGACTCCCGGAAAAGGAATAAGGGCAGGGCTTATCGTGGCAGGAAGAAAGCGCACGATCTATGCCGGAAACGAAGCATATATAGGAGAGGTCCTGCTTGGAAGGGCTGGTCAGGATGATGCGGCTGATTTTGACAACGAATTTTCAGCGCAGATAAGACGCCTTGTAGCTGAGGGCAAGACACCGACACTGTTTGCGTCCGAATCGGGAATGCTGGGCGTGATCGCTGTTGCCGACGAGATAAGGGAAGGGAGCAGTACTGCCATTTCCGGACTTCACGATGCCGACATTCATGTGTGCATGGTTACCGGTGACAGACTGTCGACATCCGAAGCAGTAGGTGCAAAGGTCGGGATAGAACCAAACGAGGTCATATCCGAAGTCATGCCCGATGAGAAGGCGGCGATCGTTGAGAAGCTGAAGGAGACCGGAAGGGTCGCTATGATCGGTGACGGCATTAACGATGCGCCGGCACTTATGATAGCCGATACGGGAATAGCGATAGGTGCGGGAACGGATATCGCGATGGATGCGGCGGATGTTGTTCTTGTAGGCGACAGCCTGGTTACCGCAGTCGATGCCATCCGTCTGTCAAAAGAAACTCTCAAAGTCATCAGGCAGAATCTGTTCTGGGCATTTTTCTATAACATAATCGGCATCCCGCTTGCTGCAGGATGTTATTACAAGGCTTTCGGATGGCTGCTCGATCCTATGTTCTGCGCACTTGCCATGAGCATATCGGGTATATTTGTCATCACAAACGCATTAAGACTGTTCTCATTTGCAACAACAGATCCTGATGCATATGAAATGGAGGATAA
>JAFRIL010000243.1 GCA_017432845.1 Lachnospiraceae bacterium
CTGCCTTGATAGCTTCCTTTGCCTTCTCGGGCTCTGTAACAACAGCCTTTTTAACTGTTACTGTGGGTTTCTTAACGTCTGCCATGATAAATAAATCTCCTTTCAAGCTGTCTTTATCATCATAGAACACTTTAAAATATAGTGATTTCGTTACGTGCAATAAAAAATATATCGCAGTTATGCGGTTTTGTCAACGTTCTGAGAAATTTTGTGAAAAATTACCACATATTTTCTGATTCCGATGATAAATTATGCAAGATAACGAGAGGATCACGCGCGGATACTGAATCCGAGGCTCTTGCCATCATTCACAAACATCTGGACGGTCTCGAGCGACAGTTGTCCGAGATCTTTTCCAAGGTTCGGAAGTTTTGCAAGGATTGCATTTGTGACCGTGATGATATCCACTCCGGCCTCCTGTGCCTGGATGATATTGTAGACCTCTCTGCAGCTTGCCCACAGAAGAAGAGTACCGGGCTTTTTCGATACGATCTGCTTGGCTTCCTTCATCATCGGTACCGCATCAACTCCGGTATCCATTATCCTTCCCGCAAACACCGAAACAATGTTTTCGGTTCCGGAAGAAAACGCTTCCGTCGTCTCTTTTATCTGATCCATTGTAAGGATAGCGGTAACGTTAAGCTTTAATCCTTCCGCTGACAGCTTCCTGATAAGCGGTATCGAAGACTCTCCCTTCGAGTTGGTTATCGGTATCTTGACAAATACGTTCTTACCGAGTCCGCATATTATCCTTGCCTCTTCTTCCATCCCTTCAAAATCATCCGCAAAAACCTCGAGTGAGAGCGGAAGATCAGGTATCTGTTTTACACACTCTTTTGCGAATGTGACGTAATCCTTTACCCCGGCTTTTTTCATAAGCGTGGGATTGGTTGTAAATCCTTTTACATAACCTTTACTGTATTCGGCCTTCATTGCCTCAATATCGGCTCCGTCGGCATATATTGTAATTGTAAGATCGCTGGCGTTCATGTTTTCCCCTTTCTAAACTGTACCGTACCCGCTCAATCAGTGACCCACCTGTCTTCAATTACCAAAGGACGCTCGCCGATCTGAATTCTCCTTCGGAGAATGGCGGCTCGCGGTGTAGACAGGTTCTTCCCACTGACGCGGGTCCCTCCTATCTACAATGAATTTACCATCAGGTGCCAGATCACGCCCTGCCATCCCTCGGCATGCGGTGTGATACGTGTATCATCCACAACGGGAATGAGAACGCATGCATCACTTACCTGTTTTGCATATCCTCCATTCCTTGATACGATCGAGATAACCTTTGCACCGCGCTCTTTTGCAAGCTTTAACGCATTAACGATATTCTGTGATGTTGTCTCGCTTCCGCCTCCGACAGAGAACACCATTACGGAATCCTTCCCGTTCAAATGGCTTGTCTTAAGCCACTCCGTAAATGTCGTTTCCCAGCCTTCGTCGTTTGTTCTTGCAGTCAGTTCCGAAACATTGTCGGTGGGGGCATATGTCTCTATCCCTCCGATCTTTCTGAAATCATTGACCGCGTGAGACGCATTAGCCGCACTTCCGCCGACTCCGAGAATGAACAGTCTTCCCTCATTCTCCTTTGTCTTCTTCAGGATATCGATCCCTTTTTCGATCTCTTCCTGCGAAACGGTATTGGCAATGGTCACCGTCTCTTCCAGATACTTCTTGATGTAATCCTTAGTCATAATTGCTTCCTCCTTTTCCCGTAATACTTATTTCCCAACAATTAGACTTTATATGATCCCTTTCGGGTGATCATCCGTTGTCACTGACAAGCTGTGCCGCTTCGGCTATATCTCTTGCTATCATATCCGGAGCAAGATCTCCGAGCTTTTTGCAAAGATCGCATTTTATGTCCCCGATAAATATCGTTGACAGTCCTACTGCAGCTCCTGCCTGAACATCCGTGCATGAATCTCCGATCATGTAGGATCTTGACATATCTATATTATACTTGCGCATCGCCCTGTAGATCAGTCCCGGTGAAGGTTTTCTGCAGTCGCATTTTCTGATGAGAAAATGTTCCTTTGTTGTCGGAAGCTCATTCGGATAATGCGGGCACATGAACAGATCATCAACGTTTGCGCCTTCCTTTGATAGCATCTCAAGCATATAAGTGTTGATGTCGTAAAGAGTTGAAAGAGTTGTCTTTCCTTTTGCCGCACCGGGCTGGTTAGTTACGACAAACACATAGTATCCTTTTTGAGCAAACTCCCTGATCGCATCCGCAGCATGAGGTAAGAACTTAAACCGGGAAATCTTCATCGGGCTGTCAAGCTGCTCGATGTCATCATTCCAGACGATCTCGTTTATGACACCGTCCCTGTCCACAAACACTGCAGGATGAGCTTCATTAAACCGCCTTGTCACATATTCCGAAAACTCTGCAAGAGATGCGGGACTTCCGATCTCATAAAACCTCTTTGTCACTATCTGCGGCGTAAGCTGTCCTTTGACTGACAGTTCGTGCTGGATGACTGATATATCAAACGTCTCATCCTCGGCAAACTCCTCAAACAGTGATCTTTCATACATGCATACGCCGTAGTCGATATAGTTCATTTCCGGTTTCGGATCATGTTTGTCATACAGGACGATCTTTTGTCCGTCCATTATGACATTGCTCTTGTCAAACCGGTTGTTGTTACAAAGCACGGTCATGAGCGCACGGTTACCGGCCGCCTTCCCGGCTTCATAACGGTAGAGCGTTTCCGCGTAATCTATATCCATGAAGGAATCGCCGTAAATAAGGAGAAAATCATCCTCAAGAAGCGGGAGCGCCCGTCTTACTGCCCCACCCGTTCCGAGAAGCTTTTCTCCGTCCTGGCTGTACTTTATTAAAATACCCCTGCTGCTCCCGTCACCGAAGTATTCTTCGATCATGTCGGATCTGTATCCGATCAGGAATACAAACTTCTTAAACCCCCACGCCGTAAGAAGGTCCAACTGATAATCAAAGAAAGGCCTGCCGCATACATCGACAAGTGACTTCGGACATTGCTTTGTGATTCCGCCGAGTCTTGTGCCGAGGCCTCCCATGAGGACCACGACCTGAACATCCGCAGGTCTTCTCATAAGATCCTCGATCCTTCCTTTTCAAATCTGAACCTGACTTCGCTCATCCCGGTATCCCTCATCGCATCACGCAGACGTGCCTTGTCCTTGACATAGAACATCAGGAACCCGCCTCCTCCGGCACCGATCATCTTGCCGCCGAGTGCTCCGTGGGAGCGTGCGAGCGAATACCATTCGTCTATCTGTGGATTGCTCATCCCGCCTGATCTTTTTTTCTTGTACTCCCAGTGAACGTTCATGATGTCGGCAAACTCATCGAGATCACCCTTCTCAAGCGCATTCTTACTCTGGTAGCCCAGGTCCTTGACAAAGTCGAGGTTCTTCAGCATATCCTCGTTATGTTCTTTGCTCTTGTCATTCTGTTCTTTTAATATGTTACCCGCTGAACGCGAAAATCCCGTGAAGTAAAGTATCAGGTTATCCTCAAGGTTATACAGTGTCTCATCGGATATCCGCAGAGGATCCACCCATACATAACCGTCCTTGTGGAAGTTCATGCATGTGATGCCTCCGTAACTTGCAATGTACTGGTCCTGTTTTCCGATCGGCTCGTTCAGTCTGTTCATCTCGATCTCGCAGGCCTCTTCAGCGAGCGTACGGGTGCTGACTATATTGCCCTGCATCGTATGAAGGGCACGAAGCAGTGCCGTTGTGAATGAACTTGAAGAGCCCAGTCCCGTTCCCGCCGGAATGTCGGCCATAGAACACAGTTCCAGACACGGCTTCTTCCAGTCAAGAAGCTTAAGCGCTTCCCTGATTATCGGATGCTGTATCTCTTCGATATCATTGCATTTTTCGAATTTGGAATACTTGAGAAAATACCCCTTCTCGAACGTTTCATGAAGTGTGATGTAGACATACTTGTCTATTGCCGCGGAAATAAGGAAACCTTCCCTCTCCTCATAATATGACGGAAGGTCGGTGCCCCCGCCGCCGAGTGTTATCCTTAAAGGACTGCGTGCAATGATCATGTGTTATTCCCCCGGAATTGTTAAACTGTCAGTCTCTTGCCTTAAATACCCACGGATTGGCCTGAAGGTACTCAACTGTCTTGATGACGCCTTCCTCGATAGTAGCCTTCGGTTTCCATCCGAGAGACCTGACCTTTTTCGTATCAAGATATATGAACGGATTATCTCCGATCCATCCTCTTTCGCCGCCTTCATATGTAAACGCAGGCGAAACATTGAGCTTTTTACATATAAACCTTACGGAATCATTTACTTCCACATATTCATCAGTACCGAGGTTGTAAATGTTGACCTTTTCGTTTGCATTCCTTACCACGGTAAGTATGGCTTCCATGCAGTCCTTAACGTAAAGGTATGATTTTTTTTGATGCCCGTCTCCGAGAATATGAAGCTTTGTCGGATCGTCCGAAAGCTTTTTGCAGAAATCAAACACATGGCCGTGCGTATATCTCTCTCCGAGAATCGATACAAACCTGAATATATACGCGGTAAAGCCGAATCCTTCGGCATATGCGGCAAGCAGTCCTTCGCATGCAAGCTTTGATGCACCGTAAAGAGATGTCTGTATCGGGAACGGTGCATTCTCGGGAGTGGGGATGACCTCGGCTTCTCCGTAAACGGAACCCGTTGACGAAAAACCGATCCTCTTTATACCGTTGGCTCTCATTGCCTCAAGGACATTGTATGTTGCTATAGTATTCTGCTCAAGATCCTTCTTGGGATGTTCGCAGCCCATGCGGACATCGGCATTCGCCGCAAAATGGAATACAAGATCACATCCGGCCATAGCTTTTGTAAGCTTATCAAGGTCGAGTGTGTCGCCTTCCACAAGAGTGAATCTGTCTGATCTTTGGGCATCTTCCAGAAACTCCCTTCTTCCGGTAGAGAAATTGTCATAAACAACAACCTCGTTTTCCGGCTCTGCAAGGAGTCTGTCTGCCATATTTGATCCGATGAATCCGGCTCCGCCGGTGATGAAATACTTCATAGTTATCTCCTTTAATACTCTATAATAGGACGCTCGCCGATCTGAATTCTCCTTCGGAGAATGGCGGCTCGCGGTGTAGACAGGGTCCCACCACTTCGTGGTCCCCCCTATCTACATATCATAGTTTACTTCTTCCTCAACGTCATCTTTGAAGTTATTGGCGTTACGGTTGTATTTGTTCTTATCGTACTGAAGATATCCGATCTTGACCTCGGTGCGGATCTGTTTGTCGGATATGCCCTCGAACCACTTGGGATCATCGAGCTTTGTGCGGAATCTCTTCTCGACTATCTTGGTGCCTTCCTTGTCACACGTAAGGATAATTCCGAATCCCCCGTTCTCGTCGATCGAGTACACCCTGTCCTCGAGACGGACGGTATCCACGATAAGGAGTGCCAGCTGCTTTATAACCTTTTCGTACTGTGACTGCTTGAGCACTTTTTTCATTTCAGCCGGATATCTGAGTCTTATGATCATCAGGGATATCGGGCTGTCATTTCTCTCCGCATAGGAGATCTGTGTCTGTATGTCCATGAACAGGCTTCGCAGATTATACAGTCCCGTAATGGGATCGATCATGACCAGTTCGGCGATCTGTTTTTTGAGAAGTGCGTTCTCAAGTGTCAGCGGCGAATATCTCTTTACGTAAAGTGCGATACCGACAACACACATCGCCGGAAGAAGTATCCACAGAAATAATATCGGGGGGATATCGCTTCCGAGCACGATAAGCGAATATATCTTAAGGCCGGCAAATACGACCGTTGCCACCGCCGCCGCGATCACCGCGATCATTAGATACCCCGAAACAGTTATGATCACCGCTATCGCCATGGCGATGGTCATGATAAGATTTTCTGCAAGATGCTCACTTCCCGTGGAGCTTGTGATCACCACGGCAAGTATGAATGACAGCATCAAAAGGCTTATTCCGAAATACGAAATGACCTTGCCGTCACCTTTTCCCGCAGTTTTTCTTTCTTCGTTCATAACACACCCCATCAAAAGCAAATAATACCATGGTATTTTACCATATATATAACCGTCCGGTCAAAAACAGGCCGATCACTTTCTTCGGTTTACATAACGTCATCTCAATGACTGTTTTCCTTCATTTTGCAAAAACCGTTTGTGCAAAATGACAGTACACGTGTATAAAGCATCAAATTCTATTCATTTATTATATAATGTGACACTTTGGATGCATCCGGGGATTTTTTATATGTAGTTTTCCACTATTTCCCGGGCAGGTTTTAATGCAAGTTAACGAAAGCTCTCGTTCATAATTTGTTCATATTTAATTTAAAATCTTTTCATTTGTGGAACATTTTTTATACATTTATGTGAACTATACTGTGAATCAAGAAAGAGATAATACATTGCAAATACTTTTTCATAATAAATGCCAAGTAGCTTGCTACTTGGCATCCTCCCTTTTTATGGGGTTTTATTCTCCGGCTAAATACGTTACTATCGCATCTACCGCGGTTTCCTCATCGGAGCCGTCCGCCGTTACCGTCACCGTATCTCCGGCTACAAGCACCAGCGTCATCATTCCCATAATGCTCTTTGCGTTTACCCTCTTATCTCCATACTCGATATATATTGAACTGTCATACTGGCTTGCTACCTGCACGAGCAGTGCGATCGGCCTTGCCTCCAGCCCGTTCTCGAGACGGATAACCGTTTCTTTTTTTGTCATAATTCTCCTCCTTTGGATAAACCGCCTGCCATCTGTGAGAGTTTCCGGAGCCTGTGGTTTACCCCTGACTTGCCGATAGGGGGGCAGCACAGCTTTCCAAGTTCCGTAAGAGTCATGTCCGGATTTGCGACACGCAGATCCGCCATTTCCTTAAGCTCCGGAGAAAGCGTTTCATACAGAGCACTGTCTGTAAGCTTTGCGATCTCATCGATCTGTCTCTGCGCGGCCGTTACCGTCTTTCCGATATTCGCCGTCTCGCAGTTGACCTTTCTGTTGACCATGTTGCGCATATCCTTCAGGATCCTCGTGTTCTCAAAATCCATCAGAGCCACATGCGCGCCCATGACATTTAGTGCCATGGCTATATTGGTCCCGTCCTTTATATACAGGACGTAATGCTTTTTGCGGTCTGTTATCTTTGCTTCTATCTCAAAGCTTTTTAACAATTCCGCTAAAAAATGTGCCTGTCTCATCTGCTGGCACACTATTTCAAAATGATATGATTTTTCCGGATCGCTCACCGATCCGGCTGCAAGAAAAGCGCCTCTGATATATGCACGTTTGCAACATGATCTCATTGTATCAAGGGTGACTTTTAATGCAGATCTGACCCTGCCGGCCATATCCGGATCATCAATGATCACCGGAAGAATTGCACCTTTTGAGGAATCCGATGCACCATCCGCCGGGCAGTTCTTATTCATATTAAATGTTTTCTTAAGTAAAGTAAAGCACTTTCTTGCGGCCTGTTCATTTTCGGAAGAAATTACCATTTTACCCGTGTCATTTTCCGGATCTTTACCGCAAAAATCATAAATGGCTGCAAGCTCGGCAAGCATACAATGTCTCGGCATGGAAGTGATACGTCCGAGTTCTTCTTTAATGTTCTGCGAGTATGACACTGTTACTTTCCCCTTGCGGCATCCTTGCCAAAATCCCTGTGCTCAAGCTTGAACCCGTAATCATCGTATTCGTTCATCCTGTCAAAGAGCGCCGATGCGAGTGTTACGCTTCTGTGTTTTCCTCCCGTGCATCCGATGGCTACGACCAGCTGGTTCTTACCTTCGGATATGTAGTTCGGAATGAGGAAGTTGAGCATGTCCTCTAGTTTGTCAAGAAACTCTCCTGCCTCCTTATAGCCCATCACAAAATCGACAACAGGCTTATCGGCTCCCGTGAGCGGACGCAGTTCGTCATGATAATACGGGTTGGGAAGGAATCTTACATCAAATACCAGATCCGCATCTGTCGGTATTCCGTATTTGAAGCCGAAGGACAGGATCGTAACATAAAGGTTCTTGAATTTTTTGTCATTTACAAATATCTTGTCGATCTCGGTCTTGAGATCTCGTGTCAACATCTGCGAGGTATCGATTATGTGAGCCGCATGTTTTTTGATGTTGGATAGTTTTTCCCGCTCACGCTCTATCCCGACCTCCAGCCGGTCACCGAACGCCAGCGGATGTATCCTTCTTGTTTCCTTATAACGTTTGACCAGAACCCCGTCATCGGATTCAAGGAACAGTATCTCGTAATCGATACCCATCCCACGGATGGCATCAAGAGAGGATTCGAGCTCGTCAAAACCGGATCCTGTTCTTACATCTATTCCGAGAGCTGCACGCTCTATCTCTTTATTCTCAACAAGGAGCTTGACAAATTCCGCTATAAGCTGGACCGGCATATTGTCAACACAGTAATACCCCGCATCTTCGAGATAATTGAGCGTCGTGCTCTTTCCCGCTCCTGACAGACCCGTTACAACAACAAATCTCATAATACGATATCCTCTCCGAGAAGAACGACTTCCGGCTCAAGCATAACGGAAGATGTCTCATATACCTTCTGCCTGATATGCCTGATCAGTTCAAGGAGCTGTGCTGATGTGGCTCCTCCCTTATTGATGACAAACCCACAGTGCTTATCCGATACCATTGCGCCGCCTATCGAATATCCTTTGAGACCGGCATCTTCAATGAGCTTTCCGGCAAAGAATCCTTCCGGACGTTTGAAAGTGCTTCCGGCGCTCGGATATTCAAGAGGCTGTTTTGATCTTCTCTTTTGCGCCAGTTCGTCTGTTTTTTCTTTGATCAGTTTCCTGTCGCCGCGATGCAGTGTAAAAACGGCTTCAAGAACAACATAAGGATATGATTTTACGATACTCGTCCTGTATCCGAACTCCATTTCATCGCCGGACAGGCGTATGGTATCACCTGTCTTTGTATCAAGCAGTCTTACCGAATCAATGACATCCTTTACCTCCGAGCCATACGCACCTGCGTTCATCACGACTGCTCCGCCGACAGATCCCGGGATGCCGGATGCAAACTCCAGTCCCGTAAGACTGCTGTCATATGCGGCTGCCGCCGTTCTTGACAAAAGCGCCCCCGCGCCTGCAGTGACCGTATCACCCGTAACGGTTATATTATCGGTCCCCCGCGCCATGCATACGATGACTCCTCTGTATCCTTTGTCCGAAACAAGAATATTGCTTCCGTTACCTATAACGGTATAAGGAATGCCTCGCGCCAAAAGAAGGCGGACAATATCTGCCGCCTCCTCAATGTTTCCCGGTGTCACAAATACGTCCGCACATCCCCCTGTCTTAAAGGATGTATGAGCGCTCATCAACTCATCCGTCCGGATATTTGCCGGCCTTGTGACTGTCTGTAATTCTTCCGCGATCTTGTTCATCAGGATCCTGACACCCCGTCAATGACCAGTTTGGCTGAGCCGTATATACCCGCATCATTTCCGAGGGTTGCAAGAGCGAACTTGACGCCACGGCTCGCATGGAATACGTACTTATTATAATTCTTCTCTATATAATCAATAACGATCTGACCGCCACGGCTGACTCCTCCGCCGATAACGAACACTTCGGGATTGACGACATCAGCAACGATCGCAAGGCCTATCCCGAGCACACGTCCGAACTCTTCAGCAACTTCCATCGCAACGGCATCGCCTGCCTTAACGGCATCAAATACAACCTTGGCGTTCATGGACTTCGCATTTCTCATCACGGAATCCCTGTTATCTTCGGCTAGCTTGGCCTTCGCCATCCTGGCTATTCCGGTCGCGGAAGCGTACTGCTCAAGACAGCCCTTATTTCCGCATCCGCACTTTTTGGTCTCTTCCCGGTTAACGAGGATATGTCCGATCTCACCGCCGGCTCCGGATGATCCCGAAAGGATCTTTCCGTTAACAATTATGCCGCCACCGACTCCGGTCCCGAGTGTGACTACGACTGCATTGTTATATCCTTTTCCGCCGCCTCTCCAGACCTCACCGAGGGCTGCGGCATTGGCATCGTTTCCGGCAAACACCGGAACGCCCGTATACTTCTTCATCTCCTCATCGATGTCAAAGACGCCCCATCCGAGATTGACACATTTGTGAACTATGCCGTTATCATCCACCGGTCCGGGAACGCTTATTCCTATTCCGGCTACATCAGTGCGCTCTATTGACAGCGCCTCCATCTTCTGCCTGATAGATGCGGCGATATCGGGAAGTATCTTTGATCCGTTATCTTCCGTTCTGGTAGGTATCTCCCATTTATCTATGAGTTCCCCGTCACCGGAAAATACACCCATCTTGATCGTCGTTCCGCCTATGTCAACTCCGAATACCTTCTTATCCATTTTATTCCTCTTCTTCTCTTGTCTTAAGTGAATTCTGGAATCTCGAGTACAGTTCCTGTGCTGCGTTATAACCCATTTTCTTCTGCCTGAAGTTTACTGCGGCTGATTCGCATATGACGGCAAGGTTACGTCCGGGTCTTATAGGTATACTGTGGCATACTACCTTATTTCCCAGATACTCCGTATATTCCTCCTCAAGTCCTATGCGGTCATAGTCCTTGTCCTTATCCCATTCCTCCAGTCTGATAACAAGATCGATACTCTGTGTCTCCCTGACTGAGGATACGCCGAACAGCATCTTGACATCCACGATACCTATACCGCGCAGTTCTATCAAATGCCTCGTTATATCCGGTGCCGTTCCGATAAGTGTATCATCGGAAACCTTTCTGATCTCAACGACATCATCACTAACAAGTCTGTGTCCGCGCTTTACAAGTTCGAGCGCGGCTTCTGATTTTCCGATACCGCTCTCGCCCGTGATCAGCACGCCTTCTCCGTAAACATCGACAAGCACGCCGTGAACGGAAATGCACGGTGCAAGCTTGACATTGAGCCACCTGATTATCTCGGCCATAAGGTTCGATGTGCTCTTGTGGGACATCAGAACCGCAACATTATGCTCTCTTGCGATCTCAAGGAACAGATCGTCCGGTGACAGATCACGGCAGAAAACGTAGCACGGAGTATCATCACAGAGGATATGCCCGTAACGCTCCTTCTTGACCGAAGGCTCGAGCTTGTTCATGTAAGTGTATTCGACAAATCCTATGATCTGTACTCTTCCGGTCTCAAAATGCTCCAAAAATCCCGCCATCTGAAGTGCGGGACGGTTGATATCCGGCTGGGTTATCTTGATATCCTCGACATTGATATCGGGAGTCAGATTTACCAGTTTCATTTTATCGATCAATTCACTGACAGATACTGACGGCATAAATGTACCTCCTTCAAAGCATCCTTCAAAAAATCATTATATCACACGAAACCGGCCGGCGTCACCCGTGGAAAAAATCATAAACCGCCGTCGCAGCTGCCGTATTAAATCCTTCCGTCTGCTTCAGCCGCTCAACACTTGCAGCCCTGATGTCTTCGATCGAAGCAAACTCCTTCATCAGTGCCTTTCTTCTCTTTGGCCCGATACCGGGTATATCATCAAGTATCGAATGAACCTGCTCCTTACTACGAAGCTTTCTGTGAAAAGTGATCGCAAACCTGTGCGCCTCATCCTGTATCCTTGTTATCAGATGAAATCCCTCTGACGACCGGGATATCGGCATTTCATTATTCTCGAAATACAGTCCTCTCGTCCTGTGATTATCATCCTTTACCATTCCGCATACCGGTATATCCAGTCCGAGTCTTCCGAGAACCTCCTCGCATATATTGACCTGCCCCTTTCCTCCGTCCATAAGGATAAGGTCCGGAAACCTGGAGAACTTGCCATCTGATCCCTCTGATCGTTCCGTAAGGCCATGCTCAAATCTTCTTGTCAGCACCTCTTCCATGCTCGCGTAATCATTGGGCCCTTCCACCGATCGGATCTTAAACTTCCTGTATTCGTTGGGTCTTGGCTTCCCGTCCTCATATACGACCATTGAACCCACAGATTCGTACCCGCTGATATTTGAGATATCGTATGCCTCCATTCTGTGAACATCCGACAGTCCGAGGATATTTGCGATCTCTTCGGCGGCGCCAAGCGTGCGATCCCTGTTTCTCTTCAGTTTCTCGACATCCTGGTCAAGCTTGATCCTGGCATTCTCTTCTGCCATCGACAGCAGTTTTTCCTTCCGGCCTTTTTGCGGAACGATGAGCGATACTTTTGAATCGTTCTGCCTGCTCATCCACTGCATGATAAGTTCTGCCTGCGAAGGCTCAAACGGTATCAGTATCTCCTTCGGTATATACGCTGCTCCCATGTAATACTGCATGAGAAATGCGGAAAGTATATCGGCACTGTCTTCCTCGGCCGCATGCTGCATATAGAAATGTTCCCTGCCGACAATCTTGCCGTCTCTTACAAAGAACATCTGGACGATAACGGATTCTTCTCCGCGCGCCAGTGCGATGACATCCCTGTTATCCCCGTGAAGATCGGTGATCTTCTGCCTCTCGGAAATCTTCCGGACACTTTCGATTAGATCCCTGTACTCTTTGGCCCGCTCATAGTCCATTGCTTCCGAAGCCTCATTCATCTTCCGGGTCAGCTCACCTGTAACGCCCGTATGGTCACCCGATAAAAAAGCGATCACTTTATCAACTCCTGCCCTGTACTGCTCGGAAGTGATCAGTCCGTCACATGGCCCGCTGCACCATCCCATATGATAATACAGGCACTTTTTCTTGGCAGATGCGGACTTCGGCGACTTCTCATCGATCGACATACGGCATCCTCTTATATTGTATGTCTTTCGAAGCAGATCGCACGTCTCGCGAACGGCTTCCGACGACGTAAAAGGTCCGAAATATCTGGCCTTGTCCTTTGTGATCCTACGGCATATCTGTATCCTCGGAAAATCATCTGCCACGGTTACCTTGATATACGGATACGTCTTGTCATCCTTGAGCATCGTGTTGTATTTGGGCTGATTTTCCTTGATGAGATTGTTTTCGAGGACGAGCGCTTCAAGTTCGGAATCGGTGACCACATACTCAAACCACGCGATGTTCTTCACCATCTGCTCTATCTTGACGCTCTTCTTCGTACTCGCTCTGAAATATGAACGTACGCGGTTTCTGAGTATGACAGCCTTCCCGACATATATGATCTCGTCCTCTTTGTCATGCATGAGATATACCCCGGGTTTTTTCGGCAGCTTGTTCAGTTCTTCCTCAATATCAAAATCCCTTTTGACCATAAATAATATGATACAACAGATAACATCCCCGCTCAAGCAACGCTCCGTCTGTTGCGATCACTTCGCGATCCTGACATCAAAAAGAACCCTGCAATCTTGCACGAAGGCAAAACGCAGGGTTCCCCTTTATAATAATGGATTTATTAAGGGCTTATTATATCAGCTCTTTGTCTTGGGCCTGTTGTTCAGTATCTCAAATACAACTGCCGCAAGAAGGACTACGCCTTTAACGACCTTCTGCCAGTTGGGGTCGATACTCATGATCGACATACCGAGGTTGATGACACCGATAAGTGCGGCACCGACAACCATTCCGAAAACGCTTCCGGATCCGCCGTATGCAGAAACACCACCGACGATACATGCGGAGATCGCATCAAGCTCGTAGTTCTGTCCCATGTAACCGTTAGCGGTAGACAGCTTTGCAAGGCTGGTCCAACCGGCTATTACCGACAGGAACTGCATGTTAAGGTATGCAAAGAAGAGAACAAGCTTTGTGTCGATACCTGACAGTCTTGTTGCCTCCATATTACCGCCCATCGCGTAGAAGTATCTTCCAAGCACGGTCTTACTGGTTATAAAATCATATACAAGAAGGACTACTATAACCCATACAAGAACCATCGGAATACCAAGAGCGGTCTCTCCGAGTGCTCCCGAGTACTTGACCGCAAACAGCATGATCACCGCACTTATGATCACACATCTTACCGCCAGAGCTGCAACGCTTTCAGCCTCATAACCCTTCTTGATCTTGGTCGCCCTGCTCTTTACCTGCAGGAATACAAAGATCACACAGCAGATGATGCCGATAGGGATACACAGTGCCTTCGGAATATGGCTGTTAAACAGTTTCTTGAATCCCTCTATATCATTGATCGAGATCGATGACGTTGAGGAAGCGATCGTAACTATCTTGGTACCCAGACCTCTGAATGCAAGGAATCCGCCAAGTGTTGCGATCCACGGGGGGATGTTAAGATAAGCTATGAGCCATCCGAGTACCGCACCGATCACGCATCCGATAAGGATCATCGCGATCATGGCAACGGGAACCGAGATCCCCATGTTTACAAGCATATATGCACCGATCGCATCTACAAGACAGACCGTTGCTCCGACCGAAAGGTCGATGTTACCTTTAATAAGCATACACATGAACATTCCTGTAGCAAGGACGAAAACGTATGCATTCTGTGTGATCAAAGCTTCAAAATTCATTGCAGACAGGATCGATCCCTTTGTTGTGATCGCGAAGAAAATAACAACAAGGACCAGAATGATCTGCATAGTATGTTCTTTAAAAATCTTACCTACTTTTTCCATATCTTCTTCCTTCCTTTGTTATTTTTTCTCTTTCTTCGATACTACATCAAAGATGACCGCACCCAAAAGTACGAGACCCTTGACGGCCTTCTGAAGGTTGGCATCCACGCCGCATATCGACATACCCTGGTTGATCACGCCCATAAGAAGTGCGCCGATGATGACTCCGGGAACCGTTCCTATTCCACCGTATGCGCTGGCTCCACCAATGAAGCAGGCACCGATGGCATCCATCTCGTAACCTTGTCCGTACGTGGGCTGTGCACTTGCTGCTCTTGCTATCGTAAGAGTACCGGCAAGTCCGGAAAGAAGTCCCATGAAGGAATATGCAAAGAAGTAAACCTTCTTGACATTGACACCTGAAAGCTGTGCGGCCTTTTTGTTACCGCCGACAGCATAAAGGTCACGACCTATCGTTGTCTTCTGTGTAACATAGCCGAAAGCTATTACAACAAGCAGTACCCATATGAGTGATGTGGGTATTCCCTGGTAAGCCGCAAGCTTGTATGTAAGGTAAAATACTACGACCGATATGATGACCATCTTGACCGCATCGCCAAGTAACGGTGCTGTTTCATATCCGCGCTTCTTGGTATTGATACGTCCGTAAATGGTCATGATAAGGTAGATCGCAATACCGATGATACCTGCCGCCATACATGTCAGGTTAACCTCGTTACCGAAAAGCGACATTGTCGATCCGGGAATATAACAGTCTGCTCCACCACCGAAAGTCTTTAAGAATCCGTCCATCTTGGAAAGGTTGAGCGCCTGGCCGCCAAGCACAACGTTGGATAATCCTCTGAAGGCGTACATACCTGCAAGTGTTGCGATAAACGGCGGAACATTCACAAATGCGATCCAGAATCCCTGCCACATACCTATGGCAAGGCCTATGAGCATCATGATAACAAACGCCACTATGAAATTGATATCCTTGTCAAGAACAACACCACCGACTGCGCCTACGAAACAGACTACCGAACCTACAGCAAGGTCGATGTTACCGCCCGTTAAGATACACAGCAGCATACCTGTTGCAAGCACGAATACGTATGCGTTCTGTGACAGGAGGTTGTTGATGTTCTGAGGCAAAAGGATCGCTTTATTTGTCAGGATATAGAACAGGATGATGACAAGAACAAGAACGATCGCCATTGCATATTTTTTTAATACTGCAGAAAAATTCGTTTTCGTCATCCTTACTCACCCCTTCCCGATCTCATGATGCAGGCCATGATCGACTCCTGGCTTGCCTCTTCCTGCTTAAGTTCTCCGACGAACTTTCCTTCGTTCATGACATATATCCTGTCACTCATTCCGATCGTCTCGGGAAGCTCTGAAGAGATCATGACTACCGATTTGCCGGCCTTAACAAGATCATTGATGATACAGTAGATCTCGTACTTGGCACCTACGTCGATACCACGGGTAGGCTCATCAAGAAGAAGTACATCAGGTTCCGCGAACATCCATTTAGCCAGAAGTACTTTCTGCTGGTTACCACCGGACAGATTGCCGACATTCTGCTCAACCGTGGGTGTCTTGGTCCTGAGCATATCTTTGTATTCAACCGCGACCTGATACTCTTTATCCTTATCTATGATGTTCTTTGCGCTTACTGCATCAAGATTGGCAAGAGTCGTATTGATCTTAATGGGGTTGTTAAGAACAAGTCCGTTTCCTTTACGGTCTTCCGTTACGTAAGCAAGCTTGTTCTTGATAGCTTCCTTGGCGTTCTTGAGGTTGACCTCCCTGCCGTTAAGAAGCATTGTTCCCGTTATTCCGGTACCGTATGATTTACCAAAGATACTCATGGCAAGTTCGGTACGTCCTGCACCCATAAGACCGTAGATACCTACGACCTCACCCTTGCGTACGGTAAACGATACGTTGTCAACAACCTTCTTTTCGGGATAGAGCGGATGATAAACGCTCCAGTTCCTGACTTCGAGATTGACATCTCCGATCGTGACATCATGTCTCTTCGGGAAACGGTCAGTGATCTCACGGCCGACCATGCCCTTTATTATCCTGTCTTCGGAGATCTCTTCCTTTGATTTGTCAAGAGTCTCTATCGTTGCACCGTCACGTACGACCGTGATCTTGTCCGCAACATATGAAACCTCGTTAAGCTTATGAGATATAATTATCGATGTTAATCCGTTCTCTTTCTTGAATCGAAGGAGCAGATCAAGAAGTGCTCTTGAATCCTTCTCATTAAGAGATGATGTGGGCTCATCAAGGATAAGGAGTTTTGCACGCTTTGCAAGTGCTTTCGCGATCTCGACAAGCTGCTGCTTACCTGTACCAAGTTCCTTGACAAGTGTTCTGGAACTGTCTGACAGTCCGACCATCTTTAAGAACTTATCTGCCTCACCGTATGTTTCATTCCAGTCAATGGCAGCTTTCTTTCCTCTTTCGTTTCCAAGGAACATGTTCTCACCTATTGACATATAAGGGATGAGTGCCAGTTCCTGATGGATGATAACGATTCCTTTTTCCTCGGAATCCTTGATCTTGTTGAACTTACAGACTTCACCGTTGTATATGATGTCCCCTTCGTATGTTCCGTAAGGGTAGATACCGCTCAGAACATTCATAAGGGTTGATTTCCCTGCACCGTTCTCTCCGACAAGTGCATGGATCTCTCCTTCCTCTACCTGAAAATTAACGTTATCAAGTGCTTTGACTCCGGGGAAGGTTTTGGTTATGTTTTTCATTTCGAGAATTACTTTAGCCAAAATGTATCCCTCCTAAAACCCATTATTATATGATACCTTACCTAACAAACAGGCGGGATATACCCGCCTGTTGTATTAGACTGTGTTACTGTCCGATGCAGGATTACTGAAGATCTGCCTCTGTGTAGTAACCGCTGTCGATAAGAAGCTCTTTGTAGTTGTTGATATCAGCAAATACAGGCTCGCAAAGGTATGAAGGAACAACGCCCTTACCATTGTCGTATGTCTCTGTATCGTTAACTTCAACTGTCTCGCCCTTAAGGATCTGACCAACCATCTTAACAACCTGAGCTGCAAGAGTACGTGTATCCTTGAAGATTGACATTGACTGCTTACCATCGATCATGTTCTTAACGTTTGCAACGTCACAGTCCTGACCGGTGATGATCGGGTAGTTACCCTTGTAGTTTGCTGCAAGAGCGTTCTCAACACCAAGTGCTGTAGAGTCGTTTGAGCAAAGTGCGATGTCAAGGTTTGTGCCATCTGCGTAGTTAGAAGAAAGGATGTTCTCCATTCTTGACTGAGCATTCTCTGTAGCCCATGAAGCTGTAGCAACCTGCTCGAAATCAACCTGACCGGACTTAACTACGATCTTACCTTCGTCGATGAAGGGCTTAAGAAGATCCATAGCACCGTTGTAGAAGAACTTAGCGTTGTTATCACCGGGGTCACCAGCTGTAACTTCCATTGTGAAAGGACCTGCTGCATTGTTGAGGTCAAGAGTATCGATGATGTACTGGCCCTGCTTTGTACCTACCATGTAGTTATCGAATGTAGCATAGTAAGAAACTGCATCTGTTCCCATGATAAGACGGTCATAAGCGATAACAGGGATACCTGCTGCCTTAGCTGTCTCAAGAACTGTACCAAGAGACTCACCGTCGATAGAAGCGATAACGAGAACGTTGCATCCACCGTTAATCATGTTCTCGATCTGAGAAACCTGAGTCTGAACGTCGTTTGAAGCGTACTGAAGGTCAACTTCGTA
>JAFRIL010000244.1 GCA_017432845.1 Lachnospiraceae bacterium
ACGCTTTGGCATATCGATTCACATCACCACGTCCACACCGATCCGTCGGTATACAGGGTGCTGAGGAAAGTGATCAGGGACTACCCTGTGACATCGGTAAGGCTTACGAGAAATATGTTCCGGGGAGGTAATCCCCTGATGAGGATATATAAGACATTCTTCAACATGTCCGTACGCCGGCTGTGTGACGGCGATCCCCGGTATTTTGGCTCTGCGCAGGACTATGAAGAGTATATAAAATACAGGCCGGACATCGCAAAAGATCATGAGGTCGAGGTGATGGTCCATCCTGTTTATGACAGTGCCCAAAACCTCTGTGATATCAGTCATGGAGTATACCGCAAACTGGAAAGACTCCATTGACGCAAAATACCAGTTATGTTAACATATGCAGGAAGGAGGGACCCTCGAAGAGGGAGGATTCCAATGAAAACATATCTTGTCACCGGAGGAGCCGGTTTTATCGGCTCAAACTTCATACATTACATATTCAATGCCCACAAAGATGACGTAAAGGTCATCAATGTGGATCTTCTGACATACGCGGGAAATCTGGAAAATCTTGCGGATCTTGAAGGAAACGTTAACTATTCCTTCGTCAAAGCCGATATATGCGATAGGGATACTATTTCGAAAATTTTTGCGGAAAACGACATAGACTATGTCGTTCATTTTGCCGCGGAATCGCATGTTGACAGGAGCATAAGAGACCCCGAGATCTTTGCAAAGACAAACGTTATCGGGACGCTTAACATGCTTGACTGCGCGAGATGCGCATGGGAAGACGGCGATGGGTTTGCCGAAGGCAAGAAGTTCCTTCACGTGTCAACCGACGAGGTATACGGTTCGCTTTCCGAGGAGGGCGAGTACTTCTACGAGACCACACCGTACGATCCGCACAGCCCGTATTCGGCCAGCAAGGCTTCGTCGGATTTCATGGTAAAGGCATATGTTGACACATATCATTTCCCTGCCATGATAACGAACTGCAGTAATAACTACGGACCATACCAGTTCCCGGAAAAGCTTATTCCGCTCATCATCAATAATGTCCTGACGGGCAAGAAGCTGCCGGTATACGGGGACGGCAAGAACGTGCGTGACTGGCTGTATGTCATGGATCACGCAAAGGCCATCGACATGGTGCTTGAAAAAGGGCGCTTTGGTGAGAAGTATAATATCGGCGGCCATAACGAGAAGCAGAATATCGAGATCGTTAAGATCATAATAGATACGATAAAGGAAATGCTGCCCGCAGATGACGAGAGGCAGGCACATATCAATTATGACCTCATCACATATGTTGAGGACAGAAAGGGTCATGACAGAAGATATGCCATCGCTCCGGACAAGATCAAGTCCGAGATCGGATGGGCACCCGAGACTATGTTCGCAGACGGGATAAAGCTCACGATCCGCTGGTATTTCGAACATACCGAGTGGATGGAGCATGTTACGAGCGGTGATTACCAGAAGTATTACGAGGAAATGTATAAATGAAAGGTATCATTCTCGCAGGAGGAGCCGGAACGAGGCTGTATCCGCTGACAAAGGCAATGTCCAAGCAGATGATGCCTGTATACGATAAGCCGATGATCTATTATCCGCTGTCGATACTGATGCTGTCTGATATAAGGGACATCCTCATCATATCGACGCCAAGGGATCTTCCGGTGTTTAAGGAATTGTTCGGAGACGGCAGCGGGCTTGGCCTTAACATGTCGTACGCAGTACAGGAAAGTCCCAGGGGGCTAGCGGATGCGTTCATAATAGGAGAGGAGCATATCGGATCCGACAGCGTTGCGCTGATCCTCGGAGACAACATCTTCTACGGACAGAGCTTCTCGCAGGTACTTCGCAGGGCGGCAGCGCGCGAAAAAGGTGCCACTATATTCGGCTATTACGTACGCGATCCCAAAGAGTACGGGGTCGTTGAATTTGATGAAAACGGTAAGGCTGTATCCATCGAGGAGAAGCCCGAGAATCCCAGGTCAAATTATGCGGTACCGGGCCTGTATTTTTACGATAATGATGTTGTAGAGATAGCAAAGGCCGTAAAGCCTTCAGCCAGAGGCGAGATAGAGATCACATCTGTTAATAACGAGTATCTTCGCCGTGGCACGCTTTACGTTGAAACATTGGGACGCGGGTTTGCATGGCTTGATACGGGAAATCATGACATGCTGCTCGATGCGGCCGATTTTGTCAGGGCATTCCAGAAGAGACAGGGAATGTACATATCCTGCATAGAGGAAATAGCTTACAGAAGGGGATTTATAGACAAGGAGCAGTTATTAAAGCTTGCCGACCCGCTCCTTAAAACGGATTACGGCAAGTACCTGGTGGACGTAGCAAACGGACTATGATGACAATTCGTGTCATCATAGATAGAATTAGGGAATTAGGGAATCCGGGGACACAATAAGGGGAAAATCATGAAGAAAGAGAAGTTTGACGGCAGGGGGGCCGAAGAATGTAAGAGTATCGACTGGGTCGAGATGTCCATCAATACCCAGGATAGCGGATCGGATGCCATCGTCAATGAGACGATATCCCAGATCGTTTCGGAAGAATACCTGAAGGTTGACACTTCCGATATGGACGGTGTAAGGGAGGCTGTCGATTCGTTTTATGCATATGAAAAGAAGAAGCCTTCGGCTAAAAAGAGGGCAAATACGAATCCTCCCGCCGACGACCCCGAGCAGGCGATCCGCAGGTCTGTCGACGAGAAGATAATAATCAGATCGGAAGAATTAAAGCATAAGCGTAAATCCGCTTCTTCTGCCGCGTCAAAAGGAAGGAAGCCCAAACGTCCGCTTCCGCCGCCCAGGAGCGATTCATTCAGACACGCCAAAGGACTCGACAAGTACAGGAAGATGGGCATTCTGCCGACCAAGAAGAACGGCCCGTCCGATTTTCGCAAGAAGTCGGCTGACTGGAAGTATGACGATGTCAAAAAGGCCGCTGTGACCGATGAGGCCATCGAGCAGGAAGAGGCTATGGAGACCTTCGCCGACAGGCTGAAGAAATACACTCCGGTACAGTGGATATGCGTTGCCATGGCTGCAGTAATAGTCATCACTTCCGTAATGACAACAACGGTGTATGCCGATTACCGCGGAGAACTTAATAAATCTCTTGCAATGTCGTCACTTCCGTCTTTTACGGACGATGCATCGCTTATCGCATACAATGAAGAAAGTGTTCTGACCGAAGAGGTTCAGATGGAAGATGCCGCATCCGAGCTGCAGGCAACCGAAGGCAAGATGCTCTCGCTTGTTCTTACGAGCGTCGAAAAGGACCTGAAGGTAAAGCTTGTCGATGACGAAGATACCCTGGTAAAGGGCGTCAGATGGGGCATTACCGTTACCGATGACAAGGATAAGGAAAGCTCCTATGAGGATGAGGATGAAGACGGTATCATCCACCTGACCGGGATCAGTGCAGGAGATTATTCGGTTGCCATAACCGATTCGGAAGCCCTTGCCGGATATGTTTACCCTACCGTAGGACAGAAGGTAAGCGTTAAGGCAAAGGTTGAATACAAAGTCATAGCCAATATCAAGGACGAGATCAAGAAGGAGAGCGAGGTCAACGCGGCTGCCGAGGACAACGGTAATAAGGCTGCCGATGTCGAGACCGGAACCGCTCCGAAGGATACGGTCGAATTTGTTGAATCGACTGCGGTTGAAAACGGTGAGACCTATGAGGAGGCGACCGTCGATCTTACAAAGACCGAAGTCATCGCTTCCGCGGCAGACAGGCTGTTTGGCGCTCTTAATAATATCGCCGGCTCCGTCAAGGGATCATTCTCTGCAACGAACATAGCTGCGCTGAGGATGATGCCAAGGCTGGTCGCAACCGAGGATACAACACCTACACCTGATCATGAACATTCATTTGTTGAAAGTTCAGTAGAGCCTGCTACATGCACAAAAGAAGGAAAAAGAGTACTTAAGTGTGATCATGAGGGGTGTGATGAAACAAGGACAGAGTCAATTCCTTCGCGAGGTCATTCATACAAAAAGACTATAACAAAAGAGGCTACTTGTACTGAAAAGGGTGAGGCCACTTATGAGTGTGACTGCGGAGATAAGTATACGGAAAGTATTGATGCACTTGGTCATGATTATGTGAATGGCAAGTGTAAAAGATGTGGGCAGTCTGATCCTAATAATACGCCAACGCCGACGCCGACACCGGATGCATCGCTTGTCGTTCTGGATGAGACGCCGACACCTACACCGACTCCGACTCCTTCGACAGAGTACAAGCCTGAGGCACAGCTTTATGATTCGGCCAAGAACCCTCTGTACGTGTTTGAGAATGATGCTTACAGACTGGCGAAGTTTGCCGATTACGACAGCAAGAAGTTCGACAAGTTCTACAGGAAGGTTGTTGGCTTCATATACACCGGATGGCAGAACATCGACGGAAAGAGTTATTATTATACAAAGGATCACGAGAAGGTTACCGGCGATCAGATAATCGGAGGAGTTTCGTATTCGTTCAACTCCGACGGCTCTTTGGATAACGGATCGGGCGTTCTCGGAATAGACGTATCGAAGTACCAGCCGAGCATCAACTGGAGTTCGGTCAAGGCTTCGGGAGTGGATTTCGTAATAATCAGATGCGGTTACCGCGGAGCTTCCACGGGTGCACTTATCCAGGATCCTTACTTCACAAGCCATATGAAGGGTGCAAAGAGCGCAGGACTGAAGGTCGGTGTCTACTTCTTCTCGACGGCACTCAATGAGGCCGAAGCAGTCGAAGAGGCAAGTATGTGCGCGGCCCTGTGCGGAGATTACGGGATCAACTATCCCGTATTCCTCGATGTCGAGTCGTCATCAAGACCGGGATACAACACATTGTCGGCTTCCCAGAGGACCGAGAACATCAAGGCGTTCTGCAAGACCATATCTTCTGCGGGATATACGCCGGGTCTGTATGCGAACAAGACATGGCTGAGTGAGAAGATCAATACATCATCGCTGTCATGCAAGATCTGGCTGGCACAGTACAGAGCCGAAGGTCCTACATACAGCGGCCGTTACGATATCTGGCAGTACACTTCCAAGGGAAGGGTCGACGGTATAAGCGGCAATGTGGATATGAATAAGAGTTTTCTAAGGTACTAGGAGATCATAATGGGTAAGATCAGTGTTGAGACCACCCCCATAGAGGGGCTGAAGGTGATCACTCCGAAAGTATTTTCGGATGAGAGGGGATATTTTATGGAGACGTACAATATCTCCGATTTTGAGGAAGCAGGTATCGACAGCGTATTCGTACAGGATAACCAGTCGGCCTCCAGAAGAGGAGTGCTACGGGGGCTTCACTTCCAGATAGAACATCCCCAGGCGAAGCTTGTACGAGTTATAAAAGGCGAAGTATTTGACGTTGCGGTGGACCTTCGCAAAGGATCTTCCACATATGGAAAGTGGTACGGGCTGAAGCTTTCCGAGGAAAACAAGAAGATGTTCTTCATCCCGAAGAATTTTGCCCATGGATTTCTGGTACTTTCCGATTATGCCGAGTTCACGTACAAATGTACGGAACTGTATCATCCGAATGATGAGGGCGGTATCATCTACAACGATCCCGATATAGGGATTAAATGGCCGATCGAAGACGGTATGGAGCTGATCTTCTCTGATAAGGACAAAAAGTGGCCGCGCCTAGAGGAACTTAAATGACAAAAAAGAAAGCGGTCATCGCGGCTGTAACCTTTGTCGTTGCGGCACTTCTTTTGTACATAATCCTGCATCACAATCCGTTTGCAGATCCCGGCGAGGAAATGATCAAGAAGATCATTTCCTGCGTTATTCTCATAGCCATTTATTCGGTATTTTTGTTCAAGTATGACAAGATCGTCGTACTTCCTGTTGAACTGTGGCAGAACCGTGAGCTTATATGGAAGCTTGCAAAAAATGATTTTAAGACAAGGTATGCGGGTTCCTACCTTGGAATAGTTTGGGCATTTGTCCAGCCGGTCATCACGGTGCTGTTGTACTGGTTTGTCTTTACCGTGGCGCTTCCTTCGAGAGCCGTGGCAGTAAAGGGTGACATCACCATTCCCTACATCCTCTGGCTCATAGCCGGTATCGTTCCGTGGTTCTTCTTTTCGGAGGCACTTTCCAACGGCACGAGCGCACTTCTTGAATACAATTACCTTGTCAAAAAGGTCGTCTTCAAGATCAGTATCCTTCCGATAATCAAGATCATATCAGCGCTTTTTGTACATGGTTTCTTCCTGATCTTTACTGTCATCCTGTTTACATGTTACGGTTACTTCCCCGACCTGTACACGCTCCAGATATTCTATTACAGCGCGTGTATGTTCATATTTGTGCTCGGACTGTGCTACATCACCTGTTCCATAATCGTATTTTTCAGGGATCTGGGCCAGATCATCTCGATCGCTCTCCAGGTCGGTATATGGGCGACCCCGATACTGTGGAATATCACGACGCTTTCACCGAAGCTTCGCATACTGTTCAAGCTTAATCCGATGAACTACATAGTCGAAGGATACAGGGATTCTTTTATCGACAAGATATGGTTCTGGGAGAATTTCTATTCGACCGCATATTTCTGGATACTGACGATGTGCGTGTTCGCTTTCGGTGCTATCATTTTCAAACGGCTCAAGATTCACTTCGCCGATGTACTCTAAGGTGGGATAATGGCTGATTTTCTCGATGTGATCAAACAACCGAATAACACTCCGCATACGGACCACGTTAAGGCGGGAAGGATCACCGAAGAGACGGCGATAAAGGTAAGCAATGTCTCCAAGGTATATAAGCTCTACGACAGGAACCGCGACAGGCTCAAGGAGGCCCTGCATATCGGCAGGAACATACACAGCAGGGAGCACTTCGCACTCAACGATGTGAGTTTTGACGTGTATAAAGGCGAGACTGTCGGTATCATCGGGACAAACGGGAGCGGAAAATCAACCATCCTAAAGATCATAACCGGAGTGTTGTCCCCGACCTCGGGAGACCTTACGATAAACGGCAGGATCTCGGCACTGCTTGAGCTCGGGGCCGGATTTAACATGGAGTTTACCGGTATAGAGAATATATACTTAAACGGCACTATGCTCGGTTTTTCGGAGAAGGAGATCGACGAGAGGCTCTCGTCAATCCTCGAGTTTGCCGACATAGGTGATTTTGTGTACCAGAAGGTCAAGACGTATTCGTCCGGTATGTTCGTGCGTCTTGCATTTGCGGTTGCGATAAACATCGACCCCGAGATACTCATAGTTGACGAGGCGCTCTCCGTAGGTGACGTGTTCTTCCAGAATAAATGCTACAGGAAGTTCGAGGATTTCAAGGCTGAGGGCAAGACGATACTGTTCGTATCACATGATCTCGGAAGTATCAGTAAATACTGCGACCGCGTGATCCTCTTAGAGCGCGGCAAAAAGATCGGCGAGGGCGAGCCCAAGGAGATGATCGACATGTACAAAAAAGTACTTGTCGGGCAGCTTCAGGCCGCATCCGATACTAACAAGTCACAGAGCATATCTGAAGGCACAAAATGGAAGGATCTTATGGTGCTCAACCCCAATGTTGATGCATACGGGAGCGGACTTGCGGAGTTTGAGGATTACTGCGCGTTTGATAAGAGCGGCACCATAACTAATACGATAATAAAAGGCGATGAGTTCACGGTAAAGGTGAAGGTAAGGTTCTTTGATACGGTTTCCGACCCGATATTCGCCCTGTCATTTAAGAACATGCAGGGTACGGAGATCACGGGAACGAATACGATGTTCGAAAAGATCACGACCGGGACGTTTAAGAGCGGCCAGTGCTGCACGGTTACATTCACGCAGAATATGTCGCTTCAGGGAGGAGAATACCTTATCTCGCTCGGATGTGTCGGATACAGGGGGGGAAGCTTTACGGTCTATCACAGACTGTACGATGTATTCAACCTTACCGTCATATCGTCCAAGAACACTACCGGATTCTACGACATGGACTCGGTAGTGACCGTCAGTGGGGAAGAAGACTGAAATGGCTGTTAATTCTTTTGACCGAATAGGAAACGTTATAGTTGACTATACATATTATCCGGGAGAAGACCTGTATTCCGAGGGAGCAGCGGAGGACAGGCTGCTCGACTTCGTCAAAAATCACACGGCTCTCGATTACGAACACTATATACAGGAATCGAGATCATGGTCGGTGATGTATCACCTGTCTTATATCAGGGAAAACGTTGTGGGGTGGCTCCCCATAAAGCCAACGGATCGTGTACTTGAGATAGGAAGCGGCTGCGGTGCCGTAACGGGTGCCCTTGCACAAAAAGCTTCATCAGTCACATGTGTGGAGCTTTCCAAGAAGCGCAGCCTGATTAACGCATACAGGAACAAGGAATACGACAATATTAAGATAATGGTCGGAAACTTCGCCGACGTTGAGCAGGGTCTTACCGAGAAATACGATTATATCACGCTTATAGGTGTTCTTGAGTATGCAGGCTCATACATTAAGGCTGACAGCCCCTATAAACAGTTCCTTGACATATTAAAGGCCCATCTGGCACCCGGAGGCAGGATAGTCATAGCTATCGAGAACCGCCTCGGAATGAAGTATTTTGCCGGATGCAAGGAAGACCATACCGGAGAGTACTTCGGAGGGATTGAAGGGTACGGTTCGGATGCGAAGGTTAAGACTTTCTCCAAATCAAGTCTTGAAAAGCTTCTGGACAGATCTGGCCTTAAGTGCCGCAGGTTCTACTATCCGTATCCGGATTACAAGCTTCCGCATACAATCTATTCGGATGATTTTCTGCCCGGCATAGGGGATCTTAACACTAACCTTCGCAATTACGATAACGACAGGTTGGTCCTCTTTGACGAGACAAAAGCATTTGATTCGATGATCGAAGAGAAGAGATTTCCCGAGTTTTCCAACTCGTTCATCGTTGTTGCCTCCCCCGACAGTAACTGGGAGGAAAGCGAAGAGATACCGATATTTGCCAAATACGGAAATGAACGTATGGACAGCTACAGAGTGTGCACGATAATCAACCGCACACCTGACGGAGCCAGAAAAGTATTCAAGACGGCACTGTCCAATCATGCGAATGCACATATCGGACACATGGCCCAAAGCTATGACAGGCTGAAGGAACAGTTTAGACAAACAGGACTCGTACCTGCAAAAAGCACGCTCGAGAAGGGCAAGGAAAGAGGAACACTCTTTGCCGGTGTTGCCTCAAAGGCAAAAGACTCGGTAAGGTTCGAATATATCTCCGGCGTTACGCTCGAGGAGTACCTGAGCAGTCTTGAGGCCGCAGAAGAGTATCCGAAAATGGAGTCGGTGATACTCGAATACTGCAGAAAACTTGAGAACTGTGCCGATGTTACGGAGTTCAGGCGCAGCGTTAAGTTTGACGAGGTATTCGGCAAGAGAGACTTCAGAAAAAAGTACAAAGCTTCCAATCCGTGCAATTTCGATATGATCTTCTCGAATATCGTACTGGACAGACAGTCGCTTGAAGAAGGTGACTGGACCGTACTTGATTACGAATGGGTGTGGGATTTTGCGATCCCGGTACGATTCGTCATATATCGGGCGCTGTATTATCATTTCCGCGACAGGACCGATGACGGGTTCTCCATGTATCTGTCCAGAAAGGGCATGGATATATACAGCCTGTGCGGTATAGATATCGGCGAGAGGATGATGTTCAATGCTATGGAGCACGCTTTCCAGGTATACATCATCGGAGGATCGGCTTCCCTGGAGGTAATGCAGGTACTCATGCCGACGGCTTCGATCGGGATAGACCATATAGTTAAGATAGGCTCATATCTTCGTAACCTTGATACACCGAAGATATATTTCTCAAGAGGTACAAACTACACTTCTGAGAATCAGATAAGTGTGATAGGCACCGTTGACGACGGTCACGTGTCGCTTCATATCCCGTTTGAGAGGTATATCAACTCGCTCCGCATAGACCCGACGGAATATCCGTGCCTGCTTCACATGGAAGGGCTTTCCTTTACGCTTAATGACGGCATCAAACACACCGTATCCCAGATCATCGTAAACGGCTACAAGCTTTCCGAGAATACATACGTTTACGACACCAACGATGCCCAGATCATCATAGAGGGCATTCCGCAGAATGCAAAATCACTTGATATTTCTTATCACGTCACTATGATAGAGGATCCGTTCTATGATGATGTCTTAAATATACTTAAGGAGCAGGAAAGACGTAAGCAGGAGGAAAAGATGAGCTTTGCATACCGTGCCAAGAGGAAGGCCGGTATCATAAAAGAGGATGTCCTGCCCGAGGGATTTGTGAGGGCCGATCTTAAGGATTAAAGCCCGGCGGAAGGATTATGAGCAGCGCAAAAGAAAGATCCATACTCGAATACAAGGAAGAATGCTTCAAGCAGACGTTGCCTTATGCGTATGAGATGACATATCTGCCCGAAGGATCCGATGATATCAAAAATACACATACAGGAAGGATCATACTGTTTCCTGATGACAGTCATAATGTTTTAAACTTCGAGGGTATAAATGAGGAGTATGTAATCTTCGTATCCCGCGAGGGCGTATGCGAGCCCGACCTGATTGACAGGCTTCTTGCAAACGGAAGGGGAGCCGATATCATATATCCCGACGAGGACTTTACCGGTGATGTATCCGTTGATCTTGCGGATATCAACGACAGGATAAGATGCCTACGCACTCCATGGAGAAAGCCCGATTATTCACCCGATACGATCGTATCATTTCCCTATATCGAAACATGTTTTGCCATTAAGACCGCATTTGCGAGATTTGTTCCGGCGATCAAACAGTCTCCGGAGATCGGAGATGCGATAAGATGCCGTGATTTTCTGTTGCGGTCGCTTGAGCGCACCGCATCGGTTCAGCATGTTGCGCAGATTCTGTTTCACAGGGATCTTAATGCGCTCATCCCCGGAGCCGGACAGGTTACCGATGAGGAGATATTCGGAGCGCTTTACGAAAAATACAACCGTCCCGGCTATATCCTCTGCAGGGAGGCAGCCGAAAAGCGCCGCGGGATAAATGTTATACCCGAACCGCAGAAGGATGCGCCGCTCGTATCGATAATCATCCCGTCAAAAGACCAGCCGGATGTAGTCAAGGAATGCATCAGGAACATAAGGCTTAATGCCGGTAACATCCCGTATGAGATCATAGTAGTCGACAACGGGAGCACGGATGCGAACAGGGATATCACGGAAAGATACGTAACCCAGCTTCCGGGCAAAAGGGGCAGGTACATATACGAGGCGTTTGATTTTAACTATTCCGTCATGTGTAATATGGGTGCCGGTGCCGCGAGGGGAAGGTTCCTTCTGTTCATGAATGATGATGTTGATGCTATAACAGACGGATTCCTCGAAAAGCTCCTTGTATATGCCGCACGCCCTTATGTAGGGGCTGTCGGAGCAAAACTGCTGTTCCCGGATGATGTCAGCATCCAACACATAGGTGTATTTGCTACAAGACGAGGACCGGTACATAAGCTCTCGGGTATGTCCGATAATGTTGTCCGGTATTATTGCCGTAACAGATTTGCCTGGAACAGCCTTGCGGTGACGGGTGCATGCCTCATGGTCGACAGGGAAAAATACTATCAAACAGGCGGATTCTGTGATAAAATGAAGGTCGGTTACAACGACGTCGATCTGTGCCTTAAACTGGTCGAGGCAGGCTACTATCATGTGGTCGATAATGATTGTGTCATGACACACCATGAGTCGCTCGCAAGAGGTCTTGATAAGGAGAGCGATATCAAGTCCGACAGACTGTCGGCCGAGCGGGCCTTGCTGTATTCGATGCACCCGTGGATAAAGGAAAACACGGATCCGTTCTACGGGCATATGCTCGACGAGGATACGATAAATATCGGGTGCGGCGTCGTACCTGATTACCAGATAACGGATAAGCGCAACAAAACAAAGGTGCTCTATAAGCTTCCGGGAAGGGTATCCGACAAGGTATCGATGTCGATCGACCTGTGCTCCATAGAGCGCGGGATCGCAGAGGATGCCAGTGATGCCTATGTGATCGAAGGCTGGGGGATCTCACACAAGTGGGACAATGTCTTTTCCGAGAACTTTGTGATACTCATCCCGCTTGATGAAAACGATGAAGTAGAAAAAGAGTACATCGTAGCCAAAACGAGTCCGAAGCTGCGACGCGATATCAGAGAAGTGTTCCCCGATGATGCAAATACGGCCCTGTCGGGTTTCGTATCAAGGATATCCTTTAAAGACCTGGATGCGCACAGAAGATACAGGATCGGAGTCGTGGTGCGCAAAAAGACCGGAATGAAGAGCTGCCGCGTGGCTCTGGGTGATATATATGAACCGCGAAGAGGAATTGTCAAAGACGAGTGAATATTATAAGGATCTGTACGAGAAGGAACGTCTCAAAAACGCGCAGCTTACCGAAAAGCTCGTCGATGCCGAGGCAAAGCTCACAGACCTTGAATATAAGATGAACAAGCTCAAAAACTCCATGCTATGGAAAGCGGTATATCCTTTCCGGTTGTGCTGGAGCCACACGAAGAACCTGTTCATACGCATCAGACGATACGGAAGTATCTCCAATCTGAAGAAGAAGATCGCAAGCAAGATCATCGAAAGAAGAGCGTACAAAAGCTATGGTACGCTTTCAATGCCGTCCCCGGAAGAAATATCAGCGCAAAAGAGCACGGTCTTTTCCAAAAAGATCCTGTTCTCTGTTTTGGTGCCGCTGTACAATACTCCGGAAAACTATCTTCGCCAGATGATCGAGTCTGTCATAGCGCAGACATATGAAAACTGGGAACTCTGTCTTGCCGACGGATCGGATGACGAACACGGCTATGTAAGGACCGTCGTGAAAAGCTATAACGATCCGAGGATCAGATATGAAAAGCTTGCCGAAAACCTGGGGATTTCCGGCAATACTAACAAATGTTTTGACATGGCAAAGGGCGATTACATAGGCCTTTTTGACCATGACGACATCCTTCACCCGTGCGCCCTTTACGAGTACATGAAGGTGATCTGCGAAAAGGATGCCGACTATATCTACTGTGACGAGACGACTTTTTCCGGAAAGTCGATCGACCACATGATCACGCTTCATTTCAAGCCGGACTTTGCGCCGGACAATCTTCGTGCGAACAACTACATATGCCATTTTTCGGTCTTTTCAAGAGATCTTGTACAAAAGGTCGGAACCTTCAGGCCTGAATTTGACGGAAGCCAGGATCATGACATGATTCTGCGCCTTACGAAGGAGGCACAAAGAATAGAGCATGTTCCGAAGATACTCTACTACTGGAGGAGTCATGCAGGATCTGTGGCCTCAGACATTAACGCCAAGAGCTATGCGATAGATGCGGCAAAGGGCGCGGTCGCTTCTCACCTTACTGCGTGCGGGTTTTCGGGATTTTCGATAGAAAGCTCGAGGGCATTTGAGACGATATTCAGGATCAGGTATGCCGTTTTGGGCGAGCCGCTCGTATCGATCCTGATCCCGAACAAAGATCATGAAAGTGACCTTCGGCGCTGTATCGAGTCGATCACTGACAGGACATCATACGAAAACTACGAGATCATAATCATCGAGAACAATTCCGAAACAGATGAGATCAGGCAGTACTACGAGATGATCGAAAAGCACCCGAAGATAAGGGTTGTGACATATGAGGGAGAGTTTAATTACTCGAAGATCAACAACTTCGGAGAAAAATATGCGAATGGCGAGCATATAGTGCTCCTTAACAACGATACAGAGGTGATCACGAGAAACTGGATCGAAGAGCTCCTCATGTATTCACAGCGCAGCGATGTCGGCGCGGTCGGCTGCATGCTCTATTATCCGGACTATACGATACAGCATGCCGGGATAGTTCTCGGCCTTGGCGCACACAGGACAGCGGGGCACTCGCACTACGGCATGGTCAAGGAAAACCTGGGCTACATGGGAAGGCTGTGCTACGCACAGAACGTCTCTGCGGTGACCGGTGCCTGCATGATGCTTAAAAGAGCACTGTTCGAAGAAGAAGGAGGCCTGTCGGAGGATCTGGCCGTTGCACTCAATGATGTGGATCTGTGCCTGAAGCTGAGACGCAGGGGACTTCTTAACGTGTTCACGCCATTTGCGGAGCTGTTTCACTATGAATCGGCATCCCGGGGAACGGATGTTACCGACAAGGCATCAAAAGAAAACGCCGAGCGCTACGAGAAAGAGTGCGAACTGTTCAGAAACAGGTGGAAGGCCGAGCTTGCTGCGGGAGATCCGTATTTTAACCCGAACTTTTCACTTGATTATTCAAACTACGTTCTTGCGGGTAATCCGCAGAGCGTGATAGGTACCGAAAAAGATCTTGTACAACATACATTATGAAGGAGGACATACTATGGGCTACATGGAGCAGTACAGATACTGGTGTGAGGATGAGTACTTTGACGATGCGACCAAAGCTGAGCTTGCAAAGATCAAAGACAATGAGGACGAGATAAAGGAGAGATTCTACAAGGATCTTGAGTTCGGTACCGGAGGCCTTCGTGGCGTGATAGGTGCCGGCACGAACAGAATGAACATCTATACGGTACGAAGAGCCACCCAGGGTCTTGCGAACTATATCATCAAGCAGAACGCCAGGGACAAGGGTGTGGCCATAGCATACGATTCAAGGTTCATGTCACCGCAGTTTGCCGATGAGGCGGCGCTTTGTCTTGCGGCAAACGGCATAAAGGCTTATGTGTTTGAGACCCTTCGCCCGACACCGGAGCTGTCATTTGCCGTAAGGTGTCTCGGATGTGTTTCGGGAATAGTCGTAACGGCCAGCCATAATCCGCCCGAGTACAACGGATACAAGGTATACTGGGAGGACGGCGCACAGATCACTTCACCGAAGGATACGGATATCATAGCCGAGGTTGCATCCGTGACCGATTACAACGATGTTAAGACGATGAGCAAGGAACAGGCCATCGCCGAGCACCTTTACAATGTGATCGGAAAAGATATAGATGACAAGTACATGGCCGAGCTCAAAAAGCAGATCATACATCCCGAGATCATTAAGGAGATGGCTGATTCGATCAGGATCGTCTACACGCCTTTCCACGGAACGGGAAATATCCCCGTAAGACGCATTTTGAGTGAGCTTGGATTCAAGCATGTATACGTGGTACCCGAGCAGGAGCTCCCGGATCCCGAGTTTACGACACTTGAGTATCCCAATCCCGAGGATCCCAAGGCGTTTACGCTCGCACTTAAGCTTGCAAAAGAAAAAGATGCCGATGTTGTGCTTGCAACGGATCCCGATGCCGACCGTCTCGGGATATATGCCAAGGACAGTGAGACCGGCGAGTATGTTCCGTTTACCGGTAATATGTCCGGTATGCTGATCGCGGAATACATACTCAGGGAGAGGAAGGCAGCAGGCAC
>JAFRIL010000245.1 GCA_017432845.1 Lachnospiraceae bacterium
CAAGGTTTCGGGAGGAAATCCCTTTATCGGAAATGCTCTTAACAAGGTGCTTGTGTCGGCCGAAGACGAAGCCAAGGCGATGAACGACTCGTACGTTTCGGTCGAGCATCTGTTTTTGTCGATGCTCAAATATCCCGATAACGATATCAAGGATCTGGCAAAAGAGTACGGGATAACACGCGAACGTTTCCTTAGCGCACTGGCAACGGTAAGGGGCAATCATAACGTTACTACGGATAATCCCGAGGCCACATACGATACGCTCGAAAAATACGGACAGGATCTTGTGGAGCGTGCCAGAGAGCAGAAGCTCGATCCCGTAATAGGAAGGGATACCGAGATCAGGAATATCATAAGGATACTGTCCCGTAAGACCAAGAATAATCCCGTGCTGATCGGTGAACCCGGCGTCGGAAAGACGGCCGTGGTCGAAGGCCTTGCACAGAGAATAGTCCGAGGCGATGTTCCGGAGGGCTTGCAGGACAAGACTATATTCGCGCTTGATATGGGAGCCCTTGTTGCGGGTGCAAAATACCGCGGAGAGTTCGAAGAGCGTCTTAAGGCAGTGCTTGAAGACGTCAAGGCAAGCGACGGCAGGATCATACTCTTTATAGATGAGCTTCATACGATAGTCGGAGCAGGCAAGACCGACGGAGCGCTTGATGCCGGCAATATGTTAAAGCCGATGCTTGCGCGCGGCGAACTTCACTGCATAGGTGCGACAACGCTTGACGAATACAGGCAGTATATAGAAAAGGATGCGGCTCTTGAGAGAAGGTTCCAGCCCGTAATGGTTGACGAGCCGACGGTCGAGGATACGATATCGATCCTCAGGGGACTAAAAGAGCGCTACGAGAACTATCACGGCGTTAAAATCGTGGACACCGCGCTCGTTGCCGCGGCAACACTTTCTGACCGTTATATTAGCGACCGTTTCCTTCCGGATAAGGCGATCGATCTTGTCGATGAGGCATGCGCGCTCGTCAAGACGGAATTAAAATCGATGCCCGCGGAGCTTGATGAATTAAATCGCAGAAAGATGCAGCTCGAGATCGAGGAGGCTGCGCTTAAGAAGGAGACCGACCAGCTCAGCCAGTCGAGGCTTGAGAGTCTTCAGAACGAGCTCGCCGAGGTCAGGGAAGATTTTGAGAACAAGATGGCACAGTGGGAGAATGAAAAGGCTTCCGTCGGGAAGCTGTCGGATCTGCGTGCCGCCATCGAAGAGACGAATAACGAGATAGAGATAGCAAAGCGCAACAACGATTACGAACGCGCAGGAGAGCTTCAGTACGGAAAGCTTCCGAAGCTTCGCGAAGAACTTGCAAACGAAGAAGAGATGGTAAAAGAGAAGGACTTATCTCTTGTTCACGAGAGCGTTTCCGATGAGGAGATATCGCAGATAGTAAGCCGCTGGACGGGGATCCCGGTAGCAAAGCTTACCGAGGGTGAGAGGAACAAGATACTTCATCTTGACGAAGAACTTCACAAGAGAGTGATCGGCCAGGATGAAGGCGTGACAAAGGTCACCGAAGCGATCATAAGATCTAAGGCCGGCATCAAGGATCCGGCAAAGCCTATCGGCTCGTTCTTATTCCTCGGCCCTACCGGCGTTGGTAAGACGGAACTTGCAAAATCACTTGCCGCAGCCCTGTTTGATGATGAGAACAATATGGTGCGCATAGATATGAGTGAATACATGGAGAAGTTTTCCGTATCGCGTCTTATCGGAGCGCCTCCGGGATATGTCGGATACGAGGAAGGCGGACAGCTTACCGAAGCCGTCAGGAGAAAACCTTATTCGGTCGTTCTGTTTGACGAGATAGAAAAGGCACATCCGGATGTGTTCAACGTGCTGCTCCAGGTGCTTGATGACGGGCGTATCACGGATTCCCAGGGACGTACCGTTGACTTTAAGAATACGATACTGATCATGACATCAAATATCGGAGCTTCGTATCTGCTCGACGGTATAGATGATAACGGAAATATTTCCGAAGAGGCCGAAGAAGCGGTTATGGGAGATCTTCGCCAGAGCTTCAGGCCCGAATTCTTAAACCGTCTTGATGAGACGATACTGTTCAAGCCTCTTACAAGGGATAACATCGGCGGGATAATGAAACTCATCTTAAAGGATGTAAACGACAGGCTCTCTGACAGGGAACTGTCGATAGAACTTACCGATGCGGCATCCGACCTTATAGTTGAAAAGGCTTACGATCCGGTATACGGCGCGCGCCCGCTCAAGCGTTACATGCAGCGGACCGTGGAGACTGTTGCCGCAAAACGCATCCTAGAGGGCAACATCAAAGAAGGCGATGTGATCACGATAGACAAACAGGGCGATACCCTTGTGGCACTGTAGGATACCGCCCCGTTGATCTAAGAATATATTGATTGATTACTACACAAGCACGGCTCTTGCTTCATACGGAAGCAGGATGCCGTGTTTGTGCTCTTTGTAGTTTGATATGAGCTCCTTACCGGACAGATCATCAAACAGAGCACACGGCACTTCCTTATCCGTCCAGTTGCAGGCAACCGTAAGCACTTTGCCGTCAAGTCTTCTCTCATATGCATACACGTTTTCATCATCCTCAAGAAGCGGATGAAATGTTCCGTATACGATGATGTCGTTTTCGTGGCGCAGCCTGATCAGCTTTTGGTAGTAATAAAATACCGAATCGGGATCGGCAAGTGCAGCCTCGGCGTTTATCTCGTTGTAGTTCGGATTTACCGTAAACCACGGGGTTCCTGTCGTAAAGCCGGCGTTTTTATCCGCATTCCACTGCACAGGTGTTCTTGCGTTGTCGCGCCCGACCGCCGAAATGCACTTTAGCATCTCTTCGGGTGAGATCATCTTGTGTTCTTCCACATACTGCCTGTATGCGTTTATCTCTTCGACATCGTCGCATTCATCTATCGAGCCGAATGTCATGTTCGTCATGCCGAG
>JAFRIL010000246.1 GCA_017432845.1 Lachnospiraceae bacterium
TCAAGTATGTTGATGTATTCGTAAAAGGTCCCGGTTCGGGACGTGAGGCTGCGATCCGTGCGCTTCAGGCAGGTGGCCTTGAGGTAGTATCGATCAAGGATGTGACTCCCGTTCCCCATAACGGATGTCGCCCGCCCAAGCGCAGAAGAGTCTGATTTTAAGGAGGATTAACAAATGGCAGTCAATAGAGTACCTGTACTGAAAAGATGCAGATCCCTCGGTCTTGAGCCGATGGTTCTCGGATACGATAAAAAGTCCAGAAGGACACTTACAAGATCAAACAGGAAGATGAGTGAATACGGCCTGCAGCTTCGTGAGAAGCAGAAGGCAAAGTTCATCTATGGTGTGCTTGAAAAGCCTTTCCGTAATTACTACAACAAGGCCGACAGACAGAAGGGTATGACAGGTGAGAACCTTATGATCATGCTCGAGTCAAGACTTGATAACGTTATCTTCCGTCTCGCTTTTGCAAGAACAAGAAGAGAAGCACGCCAGATCGTTGATCACAAGCATGTTACCGTAAACGGCAAGGTTGTAAATATCCCTTCATACCTTGTTAAGGCAGGCGATGTGATCGAGATCAGGGAGAGCAAGAAAGACTCCAACAGATACAAGGCTATCCTTGAGACCACAGGGGGAAGGATCGTTCCCGCATGGCTTGAGGCAGACCAGGAGAATTTGAAAGGAACCGTAAAAGCACTTCCCACACGTGAGGAGATCGATGTCCCCGTTGATGAGATGCTCATAGTCGAGTTGTATTCAAAGTAATTCGTATCAAAAGAGAGGAGACACTTTATGTTCGATTTTGAAAAGCCGAGAATTGAAATTGCGGAAATATCCGAAGATAAGAGATATGGCAGATTCGTTGTTGAGCCTCTTGAGAGAGGATACGGAACGACACTTGGCAACTCCCTTCGCAGGATCATGCTTTCCTCCCTTCCGGGAGCGGCAGTTTCCCAGATAAAGATCGACGGTGTATTGCATGAGTTCTCATCCATACCCGGCGTCAAGGAAGATGTTACCGAGATCATAATGAACATCAAGAATCTTGCGATCCGCAACAATTCTTCTTCAAATGAGCCCAAGACGGCTATCCTCGAGTACGAGGGAGAAGGAGTTGTTACGGCAGCTGATATCCGCGTGGATCAGGATATAGAGATACTTAATCCCGAGACAAAGATCGCCACATTAAACGGCGGATCAAACAGCAAACTCTACATGGAACTTACCATCACAAAGGGCAGGGGATATGTCGGAGCAGACAAGAACAAGAACGAAGAGCTTCCGATAGGTGTGATCGCTGTTGACAGTATCTACACACCGATCGAGCGCGTGAACATGACAGTTCAGAACACCCGTGTCGGACAGGTTACCGACTACGACAAGCTCACACTTGACGTATATACGAACGGAACACTCGGACCCGATGAAGGCGTCAGCCTTGCTGCAAAGGTACTTTCCGAGCACCTTGCACAGTTCATCAATCTGTCGGAGAGTGCACGTGAAGTATCGGTTATGATCGACAAGGAGCCTGAAGGCAAAGAGAAGGCTCTTGACATGAACATAGATGAACTGGAGTTATCCGTACGTTCTTACAACTGCTTGAAGCGTGCAGGCATCAATACGGTGGCAGAACTCATCAACAAGACACCGGATGAGATGATGAAAGTACGTAACCTTGGTCGCAAGTCCCTCGAGGAAGTGCTTGCGAAACTGAAAGAACTCGGTCTTCAGCTTAACGAAGGAGAGGATTAAGATGGCAAAATACAGGAAGCTGGGAAAGACATCCAGCCAGAGAAAAGCATTACTCAGAAATCAGGTCACACAGCTGATCTATCATGGAAAGATAACAACCACCGAAGCACGCGCCAAGGAGATACGTAAGCAGGCCGATCATCTGATCGCTCTTGCGGTCAGGGAACGTGACAACTACGAGACAGTCGAAGTCGATGCAAAGGTACCGCTTAAGGACAAGGACGGAAGACGTGTCAAGGAAGTGGTTGACGGCAAGAAGGTCACACAGTATGAGACCATCAAGAAGACGATCAAGAAGGATTCGCCTTCAAGGCTTCATGCCAGAAGACAGATGCTCAAGGTCCTCTACCCCGTAGTTGAGGTTCCCGAAAGCGCAGCCGGCAGAAAGAAGAATACCAAGCAGGTAGACCTCGTGGCAAAGCTCTTTGAGGATATCGCACCCAAGTATGCAAGCCGTAACGGAGGATACACCAGGATCATAAAGGTCGGTCCCCGTAAGGGTGATGCAGCAATGGAAGTTGTTATCGAGCTTGTCTGACCGGAAATCGTTAAAAGACAGTTATATGGGAGCCGCGGAAGCGACTCCCATTTTGTACATGGTCTGTACCGGACCATGTACGGAAGGATGCGCACCATGATCGATATAGATAAACTTACATTTGAATATGTAATGCGCGACAGGGACGGGGAAGTTGACGGATTTTCCCGGGCCATTGACGAAGTCAGCCTGAAGGTGGAACAGGGTGATTTTATCGTCATACTCGGACCCAACGGATCGGGAAAGTCTACGCTTGCCAAGCATCTGAACTGCCTCTTGTATCCGACCGAAGGAACGGTAACCGTGGACGGAATGAACACGCATGACCACGATAAACTATGGGATATAAGAAAGTCCGTAGGCATGGTGTTCCAGAATCCCGAAAATCAGATGATAGGGACCATAGTCGAGGAAGATGTCGCATTCGCGCCGGAAAACCTGGGTGTTCCTACAAAAGAGATAGAAGAGAGAGTTAAGGAAAGCCTTGTAATGGTCGAGATGAAAGACCACAGAAAATCTTCTCCGTCAAAGCTTTCCGGGGGACAAAAGCAGAGGGTTGCGATAGCCGGAGTACTTGCGATGCATCCCAAGTGCATAGTTCTTGATGAGCCCACTGCGATGCTCGATCCCGAAGGAAGGGTCGAAGTCATCCGCGCCATACGTGCGCTCAATGATGTTGAAAACATAACTGTCATTTTGATCACGCACTATATGGAAGAGGCTATATACGCGGATAAAGTGTTTGTTATGAACGGCGGAAAACTTGTCATGTGTGGCACGCCCAGGGAGGTGTTCTCGAAGGTGGAGGAACTGGAGGAAAACAGGCTGACGGTTCCTGTCGCAACACGTCTTGCTTATGAACTTCAGCAGGCAGGTGTAAGTCTTCCGGACGGTATCCTTGACAGAAAGGAACTGGTGAGAGCATTATGCCGATCATAGTCAATCACCTTGAATATACATACAATCCCGGGACGGTCTTTGAGAAGAAGGCTGTAAATGATGTGTCGTTTACAATAGAAGACGGGGAATATGTCGGCCTTGTCGGAAGGACCGGATCCGGAAAATCAACGCTCGCACTTCACTTAAACGGACTAATGAAGCCGACGGCCGGCGGGGTATATGTTGACGGAGTGGATATATTTTCCGAAGGTTACGATATGAAAAAACTGCGTTCCGAGGTGGGATTAGTATTCCAGTACCCCGAGCATCAGCTCTTTGAAGAAGATGTGTTTACCGACGTATGCTTCGGACCCAAAAACCTGGGGCTTTCCGCCGGCGAGGTGGAACTTCGCGCATATGAGGCCTTAAAGGCTGTAGGGATACCTGATGACCGGTTCTATGTATCTCCTTTTGATATTTCGGGAGGTGAAAAGAGAAGAGCCGCGATAGCCGGAGTACTTGCCATGAAGCCAAAGGTGCTGGTACTTGACGAACCGTGTGCCGGACTTGATCCTGCAGGCAGGGAAGAGATACTGTCTCTTTGCGACAGCCTTCATGAAGGCATGGGAATAACCGTTATACTGATCTCCCATTCGATGGATGATCTGGCGGAGCACGCAAAGCGGCTGATCGTAATGAGCAACGGACAACTTGTCATGGACGGGCCGTGCCATGAGGTATTCTCTCAAAGAGAGGAACTGGAGTCGATAGGACTGGCTGTCCCGCAGGTTACGGCCATACTGTCTGATCTGGCCGCGATGGGACTTAATGTAAATACCGGCCTGATCACGATCGAAGAGGCAAAACAGGAGATATTAAGGGCACTTTCGAGATGATAAGGGATATCACACTTGGACAATACTATCCGGCAGATTCCGCACTTCACAGGCTTGACCCCAGAGTGAAGCTGATCGGCACGCTGATCTACGTTGTATCGCTGTTTTTGTTCCAGAGCTTTACCGGGTATTTAGTTGCGAGTATCTTTCTGGTATCACTGATCATAATGTCGCATGTGCCGCTGTCGTTCATGTTAAAGGGCCTGCGTGCCATTATGATCCTGCTGGTCTTTACGGCAGTGATCAACACGTTTCTGACGCCGGGACGGCCGCTTGTTGAATTCGGGAGATTTAGCATAACGATCGAGGGAGTACGGCTTGCCGCATTCATGGTGATCCGTCTCGTATTTCTCATAGTCGGCTCCTCACTGTTAACACTTACCACAACGCCGTCCGATCTGACGGACGGACTGGAAAAAGGTCTTTCGTTTCTCAAGGTGTTCAAGGTGCCGGTCAGCGAGATCGCAATGATGATGTCGATAGCCCTGACCTTCATACCCGTGCTTCTTGAAGAGACTGACAGGATCATAAAAGCGCAACAGGCAAGAGGTGCCGATTTTGATTCCGGAAATATAATACGACGGGTAAAGGCACTCGTTCCGATACTGGTACCGCTCTTCGTATCGGCGTTCAGGCGTGCTAACGAGCTGGCACTTGCCATGGAGTCGAGGTGTTACCGCGGAGGGCAGGGGAGGACCAAGCTTCACCCCCTGCGCTATAAAAAAGCCGATATCATTGCTTATCTGACGCTTCTTGTGTACATTGTCGCAGTAGTTGCGGTCGGACTGATTTTCTGATTATAGCGTAATATGAAAAGGATCATGCTGACAGTTGCATATGACGGTACCGCATACTGCGGATGGCAGATCCAGCCTGATGCTCCGACGATAGAGGGCGTGCTGGACAAAGAACTGTCGCGTCTTCTGGGCGAGGATATACATGTTATCGGAGCATCACGTACCGATGCCGGAGTACATGCGGAAGGCGCCGTAGCTGTTTTTGACACATCATCATCCATTCCGGGTGACAAATTCTCATATGCATTAAATAAAAGCCTGCCTGATGATATCGTGATCCGGCAGTCACGGGAAGTTGATGCCGCATGGCATCCGAGAAAGACCGACTGCAGGAAAACATACCGGTACAGCATCTGGCATGATATGTTCCCGATGCCGGTAAACAGCAGATATACACACTGGATCCATTATCCGATAGATGCCGCTGCCATGAGAGAGGCCGCAGGATTTTTTACCGGAGAGCATGATTTTGCGGGATTTTGCAGTGCGGATGCGGACGTGTCATCGACAGTAAGAACGATATACGATATGAGGGTGGAATATGAGCCGCCTGTGCTTCGAAGCGATGGAAGGCAGTATTACGGGCGTATAGACATATTTGTGACAGGTAACGGATTCCTGTACAATATGGTCAGGATAATCGCCGGTACGCTCATCGAGGTGGGCGAGGGCAGGATCGCAGCAGCGGATATACCGGCGATAATACAGTCGTGCGACAGGGAGCGTGCCGGAAACACTGCTCCCGCAAAGGGATTGACTCTTATTGGGTATGAATTTGCAAAACAGTGAAGATAATACATCCGTTCTTGCCAAACAGGTTCTGGCGCTGGCAAGAGATACGATAGTTGTAAGGTTCCGCTTTTTTGACAAGGCAATAGCTTCGATAGTATTTGAGGAAGCGCCGCAAAGCGGGGTATATTCTGCCGGAGCGGGAAGGCTTTCCTATGATCCGGTAAGGCTTCTTCGTGACTTTCGGGATGATGAGAACTATGTTGTAAGACTGCTGCTTCATGTGATCTTTCATAACATATTCATGCATCATCTGCGCGATGATATAGCAAATACCCGATACTGGAACATAGCGTGTGATATAGCGGTTGAAAATGCCGTGCTTGCTGTTGCAAAAGAATACAGAAGGCTGAATGACACACAAGTGCAGATCATACTTGCCAAGCTTGCCAAATGGGTGCCGCAGCTGTCCGCTGAGAAGCTGTACAGGGAATTCATGGTGGGAGGCATCTCGGAGTCATCAGCCAAAGAGTATGCAAAGCTGTTTGCCATGGATATCCATGATACGGGATCCGATGACGACAGGAACAGGGAAGAGATCAACATCTCCGCCTCCGACTGGGAGCGGATAGCGAGACGTGTAGCCGCAGAACTTCGGTCATTTTCAAAGGATGTAAAAGGAGGCGACACGGTCCTTTATAATCTGAAGGAGGGTGTACGTCCCAAGTACGATTACGATGATATCGTAAGGCGCTTTGCCGTAATGAGCGAACAGATCAGGGTCAATCCGGATGAATTCGACAATATCGCTTATACGTACGGCCTGTCGCTGTATAAGAACATGCCCATCATAGAGCCTCTTGAATACACGGATGAGAAGAAGATTAAAGAATTCGTGATCGCGATAGATACATCCGCATCGGTAAGGGGCAAGCTGGTTGAGGGATTTCTTACAAGGACATACGATCTTCTGGCGGAGTCGGTTTCGTTCGCCCAGACTATGAACGTTCATATAGTCCAATGTGACAGTGATATCACTGAGGATACAAAAATAACCTCGAGAGATGACCTTAAAGCGGTAGCAAAAAACCTTAAGGTCAGAGGATTTGGCACTACGGATTTTCGCCCCGTGTTCGATCATGTGGACGATATGATAAGATCACGCGAGTTTTCCGACCTGAAGGGACTGATATATTTTACGGACGGATATGGGATATATCCCGACAATCCTCCCCGGTATGACTGTATGTTCGTATTTGACAATGATGATGAATACAGACCGCCCGTACCGGGTTGGGCGATCAAAGTGGTACTGTGAGGTGTGCGGATGAACATCAGGGAAGCAAAGAACTATATAAAGGATACGGTAAGTGCATATCTTAAAAAAGACGAGTTTGGGGATTACAGGATCCCGGTCGAGAAACAGCGTCCGATATTCCTGCTCGGTTCCCCGGGAATAGGGAAGACTGCGATAATGAGCCAGATCGCTGGAGAACTCGATATTGCACTCGTGAGTTACTCGATGACGCATCACACGAGACAGTCCGCTCTGGGACTTCCGTTCATACAGGAAAAAACGTATGGAAACAGGAAGGTATCGGTATCGGAATACACTATGAGTGAGATCATAGCCGGGATGTACGACACGATGGAAGAATCCGGCATAACGGAAGGGATTCTCTTCCTCGATGAGATAAACTGTGTGTCCGAAACGCTGTATCCTTCGATGCTTCTGTTCCTGCAGTACAAACTGTTCGGAAAGCATGCGGTCCCTCCCGGATGGGTGATAGTGACGGCCGGAAATCCTCCGGAATACAACAGGGCTGTCAGGGAATTCGATGTTGTGACGCTTGACAGGATGAAGGTTTTAAAAGTTGAGGCGGATTATCCCGCATGGGCGGCATATGCATCGGAAAGAGCTGTGCATGGAGCGGTGACAGGATTTCTCGAGAGCAACCGCGAGAGCTTCTACAAAGTTGAGACGACCGCCTACGGCAAGACATATGTTACCGGCAGAGGCTGGGAAGATCTGTCGGATATGATTAAACTGTACGAGGAAGATAATAAGAGCGTAAACGAGAGCCTCATCAGTCAATACATCACGGATGAGAAGACGATCAAGGAATTTGCCGCATATTATGACCTGTACTGCAAGTATAAGAAACGCTACGAGATCGAGTCGGTATTTACGACAGGTCCGGACGATGAGACGGCAGAGGCCGCAGCAAAAGCTCCTGTTGATGAGCGACTGGCACTTACGAGTCTGCTGTTTGATACGATAAGGTCGGAGATAAGGCAGGTACTCCTTACCGAAAAACAGCTCCGGGCTATAAGGCCGGCTATTTCACCCCTTATCGGATCAGGATCCGCCGAAGTATCGGATAAGCTAGAGGAACTTGCCGCAAAGGAGACGGCTGAGACCGATCGAAGGGACAGGGCAGGAAACCTGTCGTCTTCTGACAGGACTATGAGAAAACATCTGGTCGCATTCTACACGCGTGCGAAGGAACGTGTAGATAAGGGTGAGGGCATAAAAGAGATATTCAACGAAAGTGTTCTGTCGCTTAAGGCTGATACAGACAGGGAATTATCAAGGATAGACTGTATGTTCTCTGCAATGGAGAAGATATTCGGCAGGCAGAGCAATGAGATGCTCGTTCTGGTAACGAACCTGACGCTCAACCCCGATACATCGGAATTTCTGTTGAACCACAGGTCGGCATCATACGGGGAGTATAGCAGCGTACTGCAGGTTGAAGACCGGGGGAGCAAGCTTCGTAAGCAGATCCTCGCACTTGAAGAACTGTAATGGACTTGGACGTATACGATATCAAAGACGGCATCCTGGATCTTTCAAAAGATGCCATATATGCTATAGAAGACAAGCAGTTTCTCGGGAACAAGCAGATAAGATCCGTGATATTGCCTGCCACAACGGAACACGTCGGAAACTGGGCATTTGCGAAGTGTTCAAATCTTGAGAAAGTAACGTTTTGCGGCACCTTTTGCCCGGGCCTTTTCGGCCGTAACGTATTTGCCGGATGTGAGGACCTTGGGTATATAAGGTTTGCGGATACGGATGATGCGACAGCACGCCTTGCTGCGCTTTGTGCAAACAGCCTTGACTGCGACCATCTCATACGTGCTGATGATATAGGGCAGAAGAGCTGGTATGAAAAGTGGGACATAAGCCTTGTCTCGCTGTTAAATGGCGATGATGAGAAGAATGCGATAGCGGCTGCACTTTGCGGTGAAGAGGATATCTCCTATGACGGGATAGGCTCCGTTGACGGTGAGCTTCCCGGAGAGAGTCCGGACTTTGTAACAAAAAAAGCATACGAAAAATGTATGCTTTGCTATGTCAGGCTGGAATGCGACCGTTATATCTCGGATGAGACCCGATCTGTCATCAATGAGCATATCATGAAGAACAGACTCGGATATGGGAACGGCAGCAGCTTTTATTCGATATTTGCGCTTGGCGGATCTGACCTTTCGTATCTGGAACGTTATATTTCCATAACCGGACCGGACAGGGAAGAGATCTCTGAGATGATTTCAGCACTTTCTCCAAGGGATGTTTACGCCATGTCATATCTGATCGAAAGATCCAATGCTCTTTCGGGTGATGAACTCATGCTGTGATCACTCTACGGCTTTCCAGTTATCCCTTCCTGCATTCTTGGCGGCATATGCGGCCTCATCTATCCTGGCGACAGTATCTGCAATACTATCATCTTCCGGTAGTATAAATCCCATTCCGACAGATGTAGTTATCCGGTGCTCCCCCGTGATCTCGGGGATATTTATGGCCCTTACCGAGTCTACTATTCTGTCTCCTATCGGGGACAGATCGCTTTGCTTTACATTATGGATGATAGCGATGAACTCGTCGCCTCCCCATCTGATGACCGAGTCACCCTCGCGAAGGGCAGATCTTATGGCAGTGACAAATTCCTTCAAGACCCGGTCTCCCAGATCATGGCCGTAGTTGTCGTTAAACTGCTTGAAATAATCGACATCGAGCATGGCGATCAGTGTGCTTTCAATACCGGTGCGTGCCAGATCAAATTCTCTTTCAAGCATTTTTTCGCCGTATATCCTTGAATTGGCTCCTGTCACGGCATCCCACTGAAGCTTCTCGGACAGTTCCTTATTCCGCTTCTTGAGAAGACGCCCGCTTGTTTTCTGGTAAGCGTGAAACATCAGGTACAGAAGAACGATCCATGTAAGTGAAATGGAAGCCAGGATAAGCGCCTGTGAAACACGTATATTCTCCCTGGCCTGTTCCTGATAGTGATCAAGGTCATCGATATTGACACCCATGCATATTATCCAGTCAAAAGGCTTATACAGCCTCGAGTAAGTGACCTTTTCCGTGACCTCATCGGATTCGAGCTTTTTGAAATGATAATCGAGAAATACATGTCCGTCTTTCTTGACGCCCTCGAGTTCCTCCTCGTATGCCCGGCTTCCGTCCTGGTTAACCGTGTTGGTGGACAGAAGATCTCCTTCGGTATCGGACAGGTTCGGGTGGATCAGCCTTACGGCATATCCGTCTCCGCCGTTATAATCAAGTACTTTCTGGATCCACATATACGTACCGTCCATGTGGGTCTCGGAGTATATCTTTCTGTAGGCGATGTCATACATCGCTTTTTCGATCTCTTCTTTTGTGGCATCCGGATGCTCATCCGTATAAACTGTCGTACATGCATCAAGATATGAGACCATGTTTTCGACGTTCTCTTCGAGCATGGTTTTTTTCACCGCAAGTGTGGCATCATATGTCATCTGTGCGGTGATCATGGTGATCGCGTTGGAGAATATAAATACAAGAAGGAGCGACACTAAAAGACCGGATACCATGTATGCGGTCGCTCTTCTCCGTTCGCGTTTACCGGAGTCTTTATCCTTATCCTTTCCCTTTTCCTTTGCCGGTTCCTTCGGCTCTTCTTTTTCTTCGATATCTTCCTGAAACTGTTCTTCCGGGATATTCTCCGTAACAGGTTCGCTCATGCGCAATTACCCTCCAATAAGGGATGATATCATATATTTGGGCAGTAAGGTAGGTTAAAATCACTTCACTGGAAGGTATAATCCTTCATCTGTATGACGAGCTTTTGCGCAAGCCCCTTAGGACCGTATGTGGTGTTTTTGACCGAGATGTCATTGCTTTTTCCGATATTCTTTTCAATATCAAGTATCTTCGCAAAATCGTCGTCTTTGTGTTTGCGCTGTCTGCCCTGGTACATCCCGCCGGATCCGCCCGCATCGGGACCGGTCCGGTTGATGGAACCGATATTTGTTATTTTTCTGAAATCCTCTGCGCCATATCCTGTCATGATGCGACCTCCGTGTGATCTTCCGGGATTCCTTTCCCTCAGGTAAAACACATTACGAATCTCAAATCAAACTATTTTCCTATTATTTATATCGGAATATTCGTCAAAATAGTTAACATAAATCACATAAATATGTTATAATCATGGGCAGAAATGCGATTTTGTCGCACAGTGATTTTCTTACTGGGAGAGATGATGAAGGTAACCATACTCGGCGCAAGGGGATCGGTCCCCACCGACGGAGACAACATGAGAGTTTTCGGAGGTGCAACATCATGCATTATGGTGGAGGCAGACGGTTCGGTCATATTCCTTGATGCCGGGACCGGGATGATGCGGGCGCCGGATATACATCCGCCACATGCAACGATCCTTCTGACTCATCCTCATATCGATCATCTTATCGGTCTGCCGTTTTTCCCGTATCTTTATCAAAGCGGTACAGTGATAGATATATATGCCGGTACGAAAGAGGGGCTTGATGCCAGGGCGCAGATAGACTCGTTTCTGTCGCCGCCGAGGTGGCCGTGTACGATCGATGAATATCCGGCAAAGGCAATATGTCATACGATCGCTGCTCCTTTTGAGGTGGACAATGTCAAGGTTTCGTTCATGGATTCCAATCATCCGGGAGGATCCACGATATTCAGACTCGATCACGGCGGCACTTCCCTTGTATATGCGACCGATTACGAGCACACGGACGAAAAGGACGAGCAGCTCATACGATTTTCGCAGGATGCGGACCTTCTGCTCTATGACGGGCAGTATACTGAGGAAGAAGCTGACGAAAAAAGAGGCTTCGGACATTCCACCGCACAGCACGGGGTCATGATAATGGAAAGATGCAACGCGAGACTTCTTCGGCTGATCCATCATCATCCGATACATACGGACGCGGACCTTCTGAGAATGGAAGATATGGTCAGAGATGACAACATTTCGTTTGCAAGACAAGGAGAGATCATATGCCTTCAGAAATAGAAAACGGATACTCGCTTGATAACATGATCAAGATCGCTCTCAGTCTTTCTGCGGAAAAGGATTTCTTTGCACTGATGCAGAAGATCCTGTTGGAGGCGATGGGAATATGCCATTGTGACGCGGGAACGGTTTATATCAAGGAGAAGGATCACCTTGATTTCTATACTGTGTGCACCAGATCCAAAGGGATACTCACGAACAGAAACGATCGCAAGGCCGTAATGCCGCCGGTTCCGCTTGATCGAAGGCATGTTTGTGCATGCTCCGCAATGGACAACAAGAAGATCAATATTCCGGATGTATACGCATCCTCGGAGTATGATTTTGCGGGAGCACAGAGGTATGATTCGCTGAACGGCTATCATACCTGTTCCATGCTCGTTATCCCGATGGTTGATGAAAAAGACAACGTTATCGGTGTGCTTCAGCTGATCAATTCACTTGATGCTGATGGCAATATAATCCCGTTTGACAGTAAATATGAGGATGTCGTCTCGGCACTTGCGTCTCTTGCGGCAGTCAGTATCAATAATCACAAACTGGCTCAGGAAGTATCGGATCTGCTGCATTCTTTCGTGTCTGTTATGGTAGATGCGATAGAAGAAAGAAGCTCATATAACGCTACCCATACGAGAAGTATGGTAAGGTATGCTGACCGTTTTATCGACTGGCTTGAAGAAACTGATAATGAGTGGCGCTTTGATGCCGACAAAAAGGATGCATTCCTTATGAGTGTCTGGCTTCACGATATAGGAAAGCTTGTAGTGCCGCTTGAGATGCTGGATAAGCCCAACAGGCTTGGACCGCTTCGAGACAGGATAAAGAGCAAGATCGAGGTGACAAAGCTTAAGGCAGTTGCGGACAAACAGGGTAATCCATCAAACGCTGCATATGATGATGAGATCATTAAGAAACTGGACAACGCATGGGAGCTCATAGATTCGGCAAATACAGCGGGATTTCTGGACGACGGGAAGATCGCATCCCTTAAGGAGTGCGCGTCTGTTTCATGTACTACGATCTATGGGCAAAAGGAGCCGCTGCTCAACGAGGATGAGCTTAGCGCCATAACCGTACAAAAGGGAACACTTACGGAATATGAGAGGCACAAGGTGGAGGAACATGTTTCATTTACCGCCAGGATGCTTGGAAAGATGAACTTTACCGGTTCATACGAAATGGTTCCGTTCTGGGCGGGATCACACCACGAGTTCATTAACGGAAAAGGATACCCGGATCATCTGTCGGGTGATGAACTGCCGAAAGAGACAAGACTCCTTACCATACTGGATATATATGACGCCCTTACTGCCGAGGACAGGCCGTACAAACCGCCGATGCCGTCGGAAAAAGCTTTTGCCATTTTGAATGATATGGCAGAAGAAGGAAAGCTTGATGCGGGCATACTCGGATTGTTCATTACAAGTGAGGTGTGGAAAAGATGAATAAGGATAATATCATTGATAACGGACCGGA
>JAFRIL010000247.1 GCA_017432845.1 Lachnospiraceae bacterium
TCTTGTCCTGACCTTGCAACTGTATCAGAGACAGCTCCCAACGAGCTCCTTTGCGCAGGCAAGACAGCAATGTCGATCAACGGTTCTTGGATGCTCGCAGGCTACCGTGACAACGAGTACGCAGCAGCAAACTGTGACGTGGCAGTTCTTCCTTATACCAATTCACCCGATGACCGCGTATCTATCTACAACGGACTCGGATGGGCAGCAGCAGCTAACGGCAAGAACACTGATGCAGCTTGGTCACTCATCGAGTACCTCGGCTCCAAGGAAGCCCAGCTCAAGCAGGCAGAACTCGGCGTTACGATGTCAGCTTACAAGGGAACATCAGATGCATGGGTTAACAGCGTAAGCTGCTTCGACCTTAACGGCCACATGAAGATGCTTGATTCCAAGCTCGTATTCAGACCTTACTCAAGAGATACGACAGTTTGGGAAGACATGATGATCGAGAAGCTTCAGGAAGCTTGGACAGATGCAAGCAAGACGGAAGCTGTCTGCAAGGATATCGCAACGGAAATGAATGCGGATCTGGCAGAGGAATAATTTTCAGACAGGGTATTTAAATGATATGATATAAAGGGTGCATCAAGGGAAAAGCTGCCCGGGGTGCGCCCTTTGCTTAAAGAATTACATTGATCTTTATTGCGTAACGAAGGAGGATGCGGTGAAGAAGAAAACAACATCGAGACAAAAGAGCGAATTTCTCTGGGGATGGCTGTTTATTCTTCCGACAATGCTCGGACTCATAATACTGAACATCTATCCCATGATCGATACGATCAGACAGAGCTTTTACAAGACAGGTGACTTCGGTAAGGGCAATGTTTTTGTAGGCCTTAAGAACTACGAAAAGGTCCTTGGGGATGCAGAGGTGTGGCAGTCGCTGTGGAATACGGTCAAATATGCCATAGTCGAGGTTCCGGTTTCTATTGTCCTGGCACTGCTTCTGGCGGTCCTTCTTAACAAGAAGATGAAGGGAAGGGATGTATTCCGCACGATCTTTTTCCTTCCGATGGTAGTTGCTCCGGCAGCTATCGCAATGGTGTGGAAATGGCTGTACAATTCCAACTTCGGTCTTATCAACAATGCTTTTAATATCAAAGTGAACTGGATATCCGATCCGAAGATCGCGATATACTCGATCGCAGTTATCGGAATATGGTCGGTTCTCGGATATAACATGGTACTGTTTCTGGCCGGACTTCAGGAAGTGCCCAGGGATTACTATGAGGCGGCTTCCCTTGACGGGGCCAACGGATGGCAGCAGCTTATCAATATCACGATACCTCTTATCTCACCGACGATATTCTTTGTACTCGTTACAAGGATAATCGCGGCAATGCAGGTTTTTGACCTGATCTACATGATGATCGATCTTAACAATCCCGCGTGGAAGAAGACCGAATCACTCGTGTTCCTGTTCTACAAGTATTCCTTCGAACAGAGCAAGAAGGGATACGGGGCAACTGTTGTTGTAGTTCTTCTCCTTTTGATACTGATACTTACCGTCATTCAGATCATAGGCCAGAAGAAATGGGTTCATTACGAGTAGAAAGGGGGATGCGGTCATGAAGAAGATCATTTATAAAACACTTATTTACCTGCTTCTGGTCATAGTCTCCATAACGATGCTCGTACCGTTTTTGTGGATGTTCCTTACGGCATTTAAGACCGTTGCCGAGACAATGCAGGTGGATCCTTTTGTGATAATACCCAAGGTATGGCAGACGCAGAACTTCGGAAATGTTGTAAAGGCAATGGATTTTGCAAAGCTCTACTTCAACACGCTTGCCATGGTTGGACTTCGTATACTGTTTGCGATACTTACCGCGACTTTGAGCGGTTATGCTTTTGCAAGGCTTGAATTTACCGGCAAGAAGCTTATGTTCTCCCTGGTCCTTCTGCAGATGATGATACCTGTCCAGATATTCATCATCCCACAGTATGTAATGGTAAGTAAGTTACATCTGACAAACACAATCCTTGGCCTTGTATTTCCAGGTATCGTTACGGCATTCGGAACGTTCCTGCTTCGTCAGGCATACATGCAGCTGCCGCGCGATCTTGAGGAGGCTGCAAGACTTGACGGATGTAACATTCCGCAGACGTTCTTCTATATCATGGCGCCCCTTACCAAGTCGGCGATGGTGGCACTCGGTATATTTACCGCAGTGTTTGCGTACAAGGACCTTATGTGGCCCATGATTGTATGTCCCGATAACCGTGCAACAACGCTTGCGAGTGCCCTTGCCAAGATGAACGGACAGTACCAGCAGAAATATCCGGAACTCATGATGGCAGCACTCATCTCGTGCGTTCCGATGATCATACTGTACATATTCTTCCAGAAGCAGTTTATCGAAGGTATAGCTACTTCGGGCGGAAAGCTTTGATCGTTATCCATTGACAGATAAGGTGAAGACAAAAAGAATACAAATAAATGATATGGAGGCCGTATACCTTTTTTCAGAAGAAGGTACGGTCTCTTTTACTTTGATCCCGCAGAGGGAGGATGAGCTGTTCTTCGATAAGGCGGGTGCCGATCCGCTCGTTCAGATATCGTGTACGGGAGATGCCACATCGATCGGGTTTGCAGCAGGCGAAACACGACACAACAGTGCACTTACGATGTCTATGAAATATGTGTCCCAGGACGTTACAACCCGCGGAGACACAACGATCATAGAGACTGTGGTGCAATCCGCCGAAGGGATAAGAGTGTCGCATTTTGTTGAATCAATCGGGTCACAGAGAAGCGTTGTTGTCTACTCAAAAGTGCACAATTGTGCAGAAACGCCGGTGATGATTGAGGCTGTATCATCACTGAACCTGTGCGGCCTTACCCCTTATACACCCGATGAGGGACGCGGAAGACTTAAGCTTCACCGCTTCAGGAGCCGGTGGAGTGCGGAGGGCCGTCATGAGGTGCGCTCCATAGAGGATCTTCTGCTGGAGAACTCGTGGGCTGATTTTGCCGTAAGGTGCGAGAAGTTCGGAACGACCGGTTCCATGCCGGTAAGAGGTTTTTTCCCGTTTGCGGCCATTGAGGATAACGCCAAGCAGATAATATGGGCTGTATCCCTTGCCTGTTCGTCCTCATGGCAGTTCGAGGCGGTCAGAATAGATAAGGGCTTATCGCTTTCGTGCGGCCTTGCGGACTATGAGTTCGGACACTGGCGCAAGGAGCTTTTGAGCGGGGAGGAGTTTACGACACCCGAAGCTTATGTTACCGTTGCAAGATGTGATATCTCCGAAGCCTGCGACAGGCTGCTCGACATACAAAAGGGAAGGCTTCTTCCGAAGCAGCATACAGAGTCGCTTCCCGCAATATTTAACGAATACTGCACGACATGGGGAGAGCCGTCTGAGGATAACATCAAAAAGATCCTGTCTGTATTAAAGCCCGGGCAGTACGAATATTTCGTTATCGATGCCGGCTGGTATGCCGATTCTGCTGTTGGCTGGCAGGATAACATGGGTGACTGGAATGTGGCCGCTTACCTGTTCCCGAACGGGATCAAAAATGTCGTACGGATGATAAACGATGCCGGAATGAAGGCGGGAATATGGTTCGAACTTGAGGTCGTGGGCAAGGACTCGGAGAAGGCATCCGATCCTCATCTTCTGACGCGTGACGGTAAGATCATCATATCCGGAACGAGGCGTTTCTGGGATATGAGAGATGGCTGGGTGAACGAATACCTTGGAACGAAAGTCATCGATTTCCTTTCCGATAACGGGTTCAAATATATCAAGATCGACTATAACGATACGATAGGTATCGGATGCGACGGTGCCGAAAGCATAGGAGAAGGCCTTCGGCAGACGGTTGAGGCCACAAAGGAATTCTTCAAAAGGATACGTCGGGAAGTGCCGGATATCGCGATAGAGATATGCTCATCCGGCGGGCACCGGCTCGAGCCGTCGTTTATGGAACTGGCTGATTTTCTGTCATTTTCCGATGCGCATGAGGAGCGTGAGATCCCCGTTATCGCAGCAGATCTCCAAAACCTTGTCCTGCCGCGCAAGTCGCAGATATGGGCTGTCCTTCGCAAAGACGACGAAATGAAGCGTATCGCATATTCCGTATGTGCGGGCATGTACGGTGTCCTTTGCATATCCGGGGATGTCTTCGGACTATCGAAGGAAAAACTTGACTTTGCCGATCGCGGGGTCGGGTTCTACAAACGAGCATCATCTGTCATTGCCTGCGGATTTACATACAGATACGGGCCGTTCCAATATTCCAACCGCGATCTTCGGGGATTTCAGGCAACCGTACGGTACGGATGCGACAGGAGTGTTCTTGTTATCGTCCATGCCTTCAGACACGACGGGAACCTGATAGTTACGGTGCCTCTTGACGGGGATTATTCGGTCGCCGGAGTATATGAGGCGGGAGACCACAAGATAGAGCTTGACGGACCATTTCTTACGATGGAGTTTGAGGAAAGCTTCGATGCGGTAGCGATCTATCTCAAATGATCTTCGGGACCCTCCGGCGGGTCCCGTTTTGTTTTTGGCGCGTCTGATGTTATAATTCTCCGGTAAATAATAAAAATGAGGTAAGACTATGGGAACAATATATATAACCGGCCACAAGAATCCCGATCTAGACAGCGTGTGCAGCGCATACGGATACGCGAAGCTTATGAACCTGCAGGATCCCGATAATACATACATTCCGATCAGATGCGGACATCTGTCCGACAGCACAAGGAGCATTCTCGAGCAGCTTGATATCGATATTCCCGCATACAGGCGCGATATTTTCCCGAAGGTAAGGGATGTGATGCTCTCGTACGACTACAAGATAGACGCGGATGACCTTCTGACGGTCGTTGCGGCCATCTATGAAAAGGACAGCCCCAGCGCGATACCGGTATTTGAGAACAATGATTTTTACGGACTGCTCTCGGTCGATGACATCACGAACTGGACGATGAGGGAGCTTGCGCGTGACAACAAGATCACTTCGATTCCGAAGGTGCGGCATATCATGTCAAAGACGGAGATGAGGGTCGATGCCGACGAGCTCTTCGATGACGCCAAGTCACTTCTGCAAAGTTCCCCGAAGCGCGGCCTGGCTGTATTTGACGGAAACGAATACGCAGGATATGTCACGAGAAGGTGTTTTTTGAAGACGCCGAAGAACAACGTCATACTCGTCGATCACAACGAATCACGCCAGAGCATACAGGGGATCGAGACCGCCAATATCGTCGGGATCGTCGACCACCACAGGCTTGATGCGATCAAGACCGACCAGCCGATCTCGATATACGCCGAGCCGCTCGGAAGCACGTGTACGCTTGTCTACCAGCAGTTTATCAGGAACAACCGCACGCCGGATCCTGTTACTGCCAAGGCGCTTTTGACGGGGCTTATCGGCGATACGCTCATATTAAAGAGTCCCACGACAACGGGAGAGGATGTTGTTGCGGCACACGTCCTTGCATCGATCGCCGGCGTTGACATGGAGCAGTACGGACTGTCCATGTTCTCGCACGTGGAAGGGTTAAAATCACGGGATCCCAAGTCTGCGATCGCATCGGATTTTAAGACATATACCGAAAAGGGTATAAAGATCGGAATAGGGCAGTGCGAGGTGACAACACTTAATGATCTTAAGGATTATTCGGATGAATACGCTCACTCGCTTGAAGAGGTACGGACGGCGCAGGGGCTTGACTGGGCGCATCTTATGATAACCGACGTCATTCACGAGCACAGCGCTCTTTTATGTACGAAGTACAAGGGAAACAGATACCTGCCGTACAAGTCCATCGGCGAGGACATTTACGACATGCCGCATGTGATGAGCCGTAAGAAGCAGCTCCTGCCGGAGATCATTCATGTTATAGAGTAACAAAGTTTTGTTGAAATTACCCCAAACAGTGTTAAAATCATATCATGGGGAGTAAGATCGGGAGATCATATGGATCCGGAAGAAGAAAGAGTCTGGTACCTGTCAAGGGTTGGACGGGAGAAGATATTTAAATACGGAACATATACGGTCACTCATGATCGAGCGATAACGCAGGAGCATCCGTTCTATGCCGCAAGGGATGACATGGACATGACAGGTCCGGTGTCATACATACCTCCGGGGCAGGATGCCGCGGGCACGCCCGGTGTGACTGATGCAAGTGCGCCCGAGAGCGCACCGCCTCCGCCTCCAGAAGCGGAGATGGATGCCGAGGCGCTTGCCGCCCAGATGATATCGAGCAATTTCAAAGTTGGGCTGTCGCAGGATGAAGTTGATGCCCTGCTTAACGGAATGAATTGATAAATGAGGATAACAGGACTTGAACCTGCACGGTTTCCCACCAGAACCTAAATCTGGCGCGTCTGCCAATTCCGCCATATCCTCTGTTGTAAGGAGGGACCCACGAAGTGGGAGGATCCCTTACTACACCGCGAGGGCCCATCGCCGAAGGCGATTCTAATGCCCGAGCGTCCTTTTAGGACCCTAGCCTCTGTTGTAAGGAGGGACCCACGAAGTGGGAGGATCCCTTACTACACCGCGAGGGCCCATCGCCGAAGGCGATTCTAATGCCCGAGCGTCCTTTTAGGACCCTAGCCTCTGTTGTAA
>JAFRIL010000248.1 GCA_017432845.1 Lachnospiraceae bacterium
TATGTGAAGGAGATGGGATATACCCATGTCGAACTGATGCCGGTGATGGAGCATCCGTTTGATGAGTCGTGGGGATATCAGGTCATAGGCCTTTATGCTCCTACAGCCAGGTATGGAACTCCCGAAGACTTCATGAGCTTTGTCGACAAGCTTCATGAGAACGGGATAGGAGTTATCCTTGACTGGTCGTGCGCACATTTTCCGAAGGACGTTCAGGGACTTTCAAACTTTGACGGAACATGTCTTTATGAACACCAGGACAGAAGGCGTGCCGAGCATCCCGACTGGGGAACGCTCTGCTTTAACTACGGCCGCCCGGAGGTTTCCAATTACCTGATCGCAAATGCGCTGTTCTGGATCAAAAAATACCACGCCGACGGCATAAGGCTCGATGCAGTGGCGTCCATGCTCTACAACGATTACGGAAGAGTCGAGTGGGTCCCGAACATATACGGGGGCAAGGAAAATCTCGAAGCCGCCGAAATGCTAAGACACCTTACTTCGATCAATAAAAAGATGGATACCGGTGCACTTCTTATTGCGGAAGAATCCACGGCATGGCCGGGTGTTACCGGAGAGCTTTCCGGTGAAGGCCTCGGATTTGATTATAAGTGGAACATGGGCTGGATGAATGATTTTCTCGGCTTCATAAGGCTTGATCCGTTGTACAGGGCAGGACATTACGGAGAGCTTACGTTCTCGATGATATACGCTTACAGCGAACAGTTCATCCTCGTGTTCTCGCATGATGAGGTTGTTCACGGCAAGGCATCGCTACTGTCCAAGATGCCGGGCGAGCGCGACAGGAAGTTTGCAAATCTTCGTCTGTCGCTCGCATATATGTTCACGCATCCGGGTAAAAAGCTTTTATTCATGGGATGTGATATAGGGCAGTGGGATGAGTGGAATGAAGGCAGGAGCGTCTCCTGGGATCTTCTCCAATATGAGGACCACATAAATCTTAACGGTTTTGTTAAGAGCCTGGTGGCATTCTATAAGGACAATCCCGCGTTGTATCAGCTGGACAATACCGTTTCCGGTTTCGAGTGGATCAATAATATTTCCGCAAACGAGACGATCATAGTCTTCCTTCGCAAGGACAGGGATGGCAACAATCTTCTCGTGGTATGCAATTTCGCCGACATCGACCGGGAAGACTACAAGATAGGTGTTCCGTTCTCCGGCAAGTACAAAGAGATCTTCTCGACCGATGATGAGGCATTCGGCGGAAGAGGGCATAACAATCCGAGAGTCAAGAGGTCAAAGGTCAGCGAGTGTGACGGCCGCGAGAACTCGATAAGGATAACAGTTCCGGCGCTTTCGGTATCGGTATTCTCATGTACATATTACGAACCGGAAGAACTGAAATATTATCATGCACCCGTAAAGCGCAGAAGAAAGCGCAAACATTGATAAAATGGGGCTTTTTTGGTATAATATATAACTTGATATGCAATAAAGCTAAAAAGGAAATGCAATGGATATTTTAAAAGCCGTTTTGATGGGTTTCATACAGGGAGCAACCGAATTTCTTCCGGTGAGTTCGTCGGGACATCTCGGTCTTATAAAGGGCCTGTTCGGAATGGAAGATGCGAGCATACTGTTTGATGTATTGCTGCATTTTGCCACTCTTCTTGCGATATTTGCGGTGTTCTTCAAGGACATCATCAAGCTTGTCGTGGAGTTCGGTCTTATGTGCCGGGATATATTCGAAAACATAATCACTTTCGGAAAGAGCCTGTCGGCGCCCGGACACAGCGAGTACATTCATGTGCTGTCTTCGCCGTACCGTAAGTTTGTGCTCCTTATCATCATCTCGACGATACCGACAGGGATCATCGGAGTATTCATGAAAGATATCGTTGAATACACTTCGGCAAATCTCCTGGTTACCGGTATATGCCTGTTATGCACGGGCCTGATCCTGGCATTGTCCGATTTTCTTGCCGACGGCGACAAAAAGCTTAAGGAGATGAACAACTTTGACGCATTTGCGATCGGAACTGTTCAGGGTATCGCAACCCTTCCGGGACTGTCCAGGAGCGGAACTACTATAGTTGCAGCCATCCTGTGCGGGATCGACAGGAAGTTCGCGGCAAAGTATTCGTTCATAATGAGCATACCTGCGGTATTGGGTGCGCTTATACTGGAACTGTTTGATATCGGGAGCGAATCCGTTACGGGAGGAGATGTCGGCTGCTACATAGTCGGAATGGTCATAGCTGCCGTAGTCGGTTTCTTTGCACTTAAATTTATCATGAACATCGTAGTGAGCAGGTACTTCAAGTATTTTGCGTATTACTGCGGCCTGATCGGACTTGTTTCGATCATCGTGTATTTCGTTAAGAGATAAAGCGCCGTATCATTTGGGGAGTACGGCCGTGTGAGGTGGAGTATGGCTTCAAAGGGGTCATCACGGGGAAGGAGAAGATCCCCGGGATCTAAACGAAAACTTAAGAAAAATCAGAACCCGGGCATTACAGAGGAGATATTGCTCTTTGGCTCGGTGGGTGTCGCGGTACTGCTCCTGCTGGCCTGTTGCGGACTGTTAGGGTCATTCGGCAAGGTTATACGCGGCATAATGATCGGACTGTTCGGAGCGGTCGGATTTGTCATACCGTTCATTTTCTTTACAGTCTGCGCTTTTATAATATCGAACAAGTGGGCCAATGTCGCCAAGGTTAAGGTGGCGGCAAGTGTTATGCTTACCGTTGTGCTGTGTATCATTTCACAGCTTATGTTCGCCAAGGATGCTCCGGCATCAAAGCTTAGCGACTATTATACGGACAAAGCGGGTAACGGCGGTTTCATCGGCGGCCTGCTTGCCAAGTTTTTCTGCAAATATCTGGGAATGGCGGGAACGATCGTTATACTGATCGTTCTGCTCATAATATGCGTTGTTCTTCTTACCGACAGATCGTTCTTTACGAGTCTTAAGGAAGGCACCAGGATCATCAAAGACGATGTTAAGCGCAACAATGAATACCGTAAACAGGTCAATGAAGTGCGCAGTATGGAAAGAGAAGAGCGCGATATGGAGCGCTGGGCCAGGAGGAATGAGCGCCACGAGAAGCATGTGGCAAAACAGGAGGCCAAGCGCAATGCGGCACTTGAGGAGAGAATGCGTCTTGCCAAAGAACGTATAGCCGAAAAAGCAAACCGCATGGACTTTTCGGCAAGTGACTTAAAAAACAGTGCCCCTTCCGATATCAATGAGATAAGTTCCGATGAGATCAAAGAAGTTGATATCAATGAGATAGAGCCTGTTACCGAAGATGCCGACGAGACATATACATATCCGGGAGAGAGCGTTATTCCCGAAGAAGAACTCCGTGCGACCTTAGGTCCCGAGTCGATGTTCTACAAGAATGCATCATCCATTGTCTCAACCGTCAGGAAGGAAGAGACGCAGGAGGACGATATTGATACAAAGCCCGACGGGATCATGGCCGGGACGAAGCTTGAAAAGAGAGATTATAACGGTGATGTGACCGAGATAACCGGGTACTATGAAGGTGCGAGCGAAGAAGAACTGTTCGGAGCAAGCGAGCCTACGGAGACGCCCAGACCAAACGTCAAGACCAGTCACAGGATAAGCATAGCAAGCGATGCCGCCAAAGCCGAGGCATACGAAAGGGATATGTATATCGATGACGAGGACACGTTTGAGGATGACTACAGTGATGTTGCCGAGATATTTGACAAAAGAGGCGCCAAAGAGGTCACACCGAAAACTCTTCCGAAGACTTCACACGGCATAAACCTCGATGAGGAAAACCGTAAACCTTCGCCCGAATCAAATATAGCGTCAAAGGGAAAGAGCGTTAGGACACGAAGAGGCGGCAAGTTTAAGCTTCCGACTCCGGTCCTTCTTAATGAGGTAAAGGCACAAAACCGTACGGATCCTTCCGCGGAACTTAACGAGACCGCAAAAGAGCTTAAGGAAACACTCAAGAGCTTCGGACTGGAGGTTACGATCACCGGATCGAGCCGCGGACCGGCGGTAACAAGATATGAACTGCAGATGCCTGTCGGTGTTTCGGTCAAGAAGATCACAGGCCTTGCCGATGATATCATGATGAGCCTCGGTGCCAAGGATATCAGGATAGAGGCTCCGATACCCGGCAAGAAGGCAGTGGGTATCGAGCTTCCGAACAAAGAGAGCACAATGGTGCACTTCAGGGAGCTGATCGAGAGCAGGGCATTTAAGAACTTTGATTCCAAGGTCGCGTTCGCAGTAGGAAAGGATCTTGCCGGAGATATCGTGGTGACCGATATCTCGAAGATGCCTCACCTGCTGATCGCCGGTGCAACGGGCTCCGGTAAATCCGTTTGTATCAACACACTCATAATGAGCATACTGTATAAAGCATCACCCGATGAAGTTAAGCTTATAATGATCGACCCCAAGATGGTGGAGTTGTCCGTATATAACGGGATCCCCCATCTTCTCATTCCGGTCGTTACCGATCCCAAGAAAGCCAGCAGCGCACTTGCATGGGCGGTTGCGGAAATGACCGACAGGTATTCGAAGTTTGCCGAGCAGGAAGTCCGCGACATGAAAGGCTATAACGCGAAGGTTTCGCCGGAAGAGAAGATACCTCAGATCGTTATTGTCGTTGACGAGCTCGCCGATCTTATGATGGTGGCGGCCAAGGAAGTGGAAGAGAGCATCTGCCGTCTGGCACAGCTTGCAAGAGCCGCCGGTATCTATCTGATACTTGCTACGCAGCGTCCTTCGGTCGACGTCATCACTGGACTTATCAAGGCAAACATGCCGAGCCGTATAGCGTTTTCAGTTTCATCCAATGTAGATTCGAGAACGATACTTGATATGGCCGGTGCCGAGAGGCTTCTCGGAAACGGTGACATGTTCTTCTATCCGAGAGGGTACAACAAACCCGCAAGGGTACAGGGCGCATTTGTCAGCGATGATGAGGTAGCACGTGTTGTCGATTACTTAAAGAGCCAGACTGACGGAGATACATACAATGAAGTTGCAATGTCCCGTATAGAAGCGGGAGTTGCATCGTCATCACCTTCCTCATCCCCGGGGATGATCGATCCGGGCGGCGCTTATGATGATCTGTTTGCCGCAGCCGGTCTTGCAGTGATCGAATCCGAGAAGGCAAGCATCGGAATGCTTCAGAGGAAGTTCAAGGTCGGATTCAACAGGGCGGCACGTATAATGGACCAGCTGTGTGATGAAGGAGTTGTCGGTGCGGAAGAAGGAACCAAGCCGAGAAAGATACTGATGAGTGCTGATGAGTTCAATCAGCTGCTGGAGGAGAAAAACCATCAATGAAGACAGACATTGAGATTGCATCGGAAGCAAAACTGGAGCCCATAGAAGAGGTTGCAAGATCACTCGGATTATCCCCGGATGATATCGAATTGTACGGTAAGTATAAATGCAAGATAACTGAGGAATATCTTCGCAGCCTGTCGAATAAGCCCAAGGGAAAGCTTGTTCTCGTAACTGCGATCAACCCCACACCCGCGGGAGAGGGCAAGACCACAACGAGTATAGGTCTTGCAATGGGTCTTAACCGTCTCGGCAAAAAGGCTATCCTCGCTCTTCGCGAACCTTCACTGGGACCTTGCTTCGGTCTTAAGGGCGGAGCAGCCGGCGGCGGATATTCGCAGGTCGTTCCGATGGATGAGCTGAATCTTCACTTCACGGGTGATTTTCACGCGATCACATCCGCAAACAATCTTTGCGCGGCGCTTCTTGATAACCATATCCAGCAGGGAAATGAACTTAACATAGACACGAGAAATATCGTGTTAAAACGCTGCGAAGACATCAATGACAGAGCTCTTCGCAATACTGTCATAGGCCTTGGTTCAAAAGCGGATGGTTTTGTAAGGGAAGACCATTTTGTGATAACGGTCGCGTCCGAGATCATGGCTATACTGTGCCTGGCAAATGATCTTGAGGATCTTCGTGCCAGACTGTCACGTATGGTCGTTGCATACGATGTTTCAGGGAAGATCGTAACGGCGGGAGATATAAAAGCGGTAGGCGCGATGATGGCACTTCTTAAGGATGCCATCAAGCCGAACCTGATCCAGACACTCGAGCATACACCCGCACTTGTTCACGGCGGACCTTTTGCCAATATTGCCCACGGATGTAACTCGGTAAGAGCTACGAGGGCTGCACTTGCCATGGGAGATATCACGATCACGGAGGCCGGATTCGGTGCGGATCTTGGTGCCGAGAAGTTCCTCGACATCAAGTGCCCTTCGGCAGGGCTTGCCCCTGATGCTTGTGTTATCGTTGCAACGGTCAGGGCGCTTAAATACAACGGAGGAGTACCCAAAGAGGATCTGTCCAAAGAAAACCTTGAAGCTCTTTCGCGTGGTATCGTAAACCTTGAAAAGCATATCGAGAATATAAAGGAATACGGGCTTCCCGTTATCGTCACTCTTAACAGGTTCGACAGTGATACAGACAAGGAACTTGAGACGGTAAGATCGTTTTGTGAAGAAAGAGACTGTAACTTCGCACTTTCCGAGGTATGGGCCAAAGGCGGCAAAGGCGGCGAAGAACTTGCACGCGCCGTGCTTGATACGCTCGAGAACAAGAAGAGCGATTACAGACCGCTATATGATAAGGATCTTGGAATCAGGGAGAAGATCGAAAAGATAGCCCACAGGATATACGGTGCCGCAAACGTAAGCTTTGCGGATCCGGTAAAAAAGAAGATGGAGGAGCTTACCGCGCAGGGATTTGCGGATCTGCCGGTATGTATGGCCAAAACCCAGTATTCACTCTCGGATGATCCCGCACTTCTCGGCCGTCCGGAAGGATTCACCCTTAATGTAAGGGATATGTATGTATCAGCCGGGGCGGGCTTTATTGTTGCGCTTACGGGAAATATCATGACTATGCCGGGACTGCCCAAAAAGCCCGCGGCATTTGACATCGATGTAGATGAAAACGGAAAGATAACAGGACTGTTCTAGTATAGGACGGATGATACGGAGATAACACATGTATAAGCTTATAGACGGAAAGCAGATATCAACACAGATCAAGGACGAATTAAAGGACAGGGTCGCAAAAGAGGGCATCAAGGCAACACTTGCCGTGATCCAGGTCGGAGACGATCCGGCAAGCAGCGTGTATGTCGGCAACAAGAAGAAGGCATGCGAGTATATCGGTATCGGATCCAGATCGTTCGAACTTCCTGAGAAGACAACTGAAGAAGAACTTCTTGACCTGATAGATAAGCTCAATGACGATGATGACGTCACCGGGATCCTTGTCCAGCTTCCCGTACCGGCACATATCGATGATAAGAAGATAATCAACCGGATCAGTCCGTTAAAGGATGTTGACGGCTTCCATCCCGAGAATGTTGGAAACCTTTGCATAGGACAGGACGGTTTTGTAAGCTGTACTCCCGCTGGGATCATGGAACTTCTTGGCAGGAGCGGCATAGAAGTTGAAGGAAAAAGGTGCGTTGTTGTAGGCAGAAGCAATATCGTAGGAAAGCCCATGGCACTCTTGCTGCTTGCCGCAAACGGAACCGTGACCGTGTGTCATTCAAGAACAAAGGATCTTAAAGATATATGCAAACAGGCGGATATACTTGTTGCCGCCGTAGGAAGGCCTAAGATGATCACATCGGAGTATATCAAAGAGGGAGCCGTGGTGATCGACGTCGGTATACATCGCATGGATAACGGCAAACTGTGCGGAGATGTTGATTTTGATGATGTCAAGGATATGACAAGCTTCATCACTCCGGTGCCGGGCGGCGTTGGCCCCATGACCATTGCGATGCTCATGGTCAACTGTGTTAAGGCCGCTTCAAACAGAAGCGAAAATCATAACGGGAAATAGATATAAATGCAGTGCAAAGTATGTAATGCCTTCATTCCGGAAGGCTACATGTATTGTCCTGTCTGCGGCGAAGAGGTCATAATCGTTTCCGATTTTGAGATCAAGCTCGAGGACAATATAGATGTATCCGCGGTTTCGGAAACAACTGAACTTCCGGATCTGGATGAGATCGCGAATAAACCCTATGTTACCAAGGAGATAGTGATCCGCGAAGAGGATCTTGTTACGGGAAAGCCCCAGACTCTCCCTGTGATCAGGAAAAGACTGATAATCTTCTTCGGTATAATAGCGGCCATATTTGTTGCCGGCGCGATATGCGGCGGTGTATTGATATCGCGGTATTTTTCTTATTCTTATCAGTTTGATAAGGCAAAAGCCGAATATGACAGAGGCGATTACAAGGAAGCGATCAAGACGGCAAAGCATCTGAACAGTCTCGGTAATGACGAGGAAGGAATGCTGCTTCTTGCCGACAGTTATATAAGCGACCATAATTATGATGCTGCCATAGCCGTTCTTTACAAGGCTCTTGACGATTATCCCGAGGATGTCACCCTTTATGACAGGATAGTCGACTGCTATAAGGCGGAAAACAACAGTGACGGGATACACGAGCTGATCAACAACAGCGGTGATACGACGCTTGCTCTTAGGTATTCCGATTATGTAGCCATCTCGCCTTCATTTTCGCTTGAGGCGGGCAGTTACATCGAACCTGATCCGATCAAGCTTTCGGCACCCGGTGAAGGCGTGATCTACTATACTGTTGACGGGACGCCGCCTTCTGCGGATTCCCTGCAGTATATGGGCCCCATACCGCTTGAGATAGGACATAATGTAATATCAGCCATATTTGTGAATGAAAAAGGTATCGTCAGCGATGTCGTAACAAAAGAATATGATGTCGAACTTGATACGCCTGATCCGCCCCAGCTGCTTGTTGAGAGCGGAACGCTGTCCGTACCCGAACTCATCGGGGTCACAGCTCCCGAGGATAAGACCGTGTATTACACAAGTGACGGAAGCACTCCGACGGTCGAGTCCAAAGAGTATACGGCACCTTTTCTGATGCCTCTGGGCAAGAGCACATACACGTTCATCTGCGTCAATGAGAACGGACTTGTGTCAGAACCGGTCGTCGGAAACTATAACCTTAACATGAACGTTGCCATTGCCAAGGATATGGCCGAATATGCGATATCGTACCAGCTTGTTTCGATGGGGGAGATGACTATCGGAATGACATATAAGGCTGAGTACGGATTTTCAGACGGAAAGAGATCATACTATATTATCAACGAGTATAACGGCAGATCATCAACGGGCAGAATGTTCGCTGTTGATATAAAATCCGGAGAGTTATTCAGATTCAGCAAGGAGGAGAAAAAATGTATAAGATTCTGAAGGCATGTAACCTCGCTTCCAACATCTTTCTCATGGATGTTGAGGCCAAGCGTGTTGCCGCTGCCTGCGAGCCCGGACAGTTTGTAATTGTCAGGATCGATGAGAGAGGTGAGCGTATCCCGCTTACAATTTGTGATTATGACAGGCAGAAAGGGACCGTAACGATCGTTGTCCAGACTGTCGGAGCATCAACTGTCAGGATGCAGAAGCTCAAAGCGGGAGACAGTCTGCTTGATTTTGTAGGCCCCTTAGGTAAGCCTTCGGAGTTTGTAAATGAAGATATAGAAACGCTTAAGCAGAAGAAGATTTTGTTTGTGAGCGGCGGACTCGGAACTGCACCGATCTATCCGCAGGTCAAGTGGCTTCATGAGCACGGAGTTGATGCGGATGTCATCATAGGTGCCAGGACGAAGGAACTTGTAATACTCGAGGATGAGATGAGAGCAGTATCCGGAAACCTTTATATCACGACCGATGACGGATCGTATGTCAGAAAGGGAATGGGTACGGACGTTATAAAGGATCTTGTGAACAATGAAGGTAAGAAGTATGACGTCTGTGTTGCTATCGGACCGATGATCATGATGAAGTTCGTGTGTCTTCTTACAAAGGAACTGGGCATTCCTACAATAGTATCGATGAACCCTATAATGGTGGACGGTACCGGAATGTGCGGAGCATGCAGACTCATCGTAGGTGATGAGGTCAAGTTCGCATGTGTGGACGGTCCCGAATTCGACGGACATCTTGTTGATTTCGATCAGGCCATGAAGCGCCAGAACCTCTACAAGACTGCAGAGGGAAGAGCGATGCTCAAAGAACAGGAAGGCGACACACATCACGGTGGATGTGGAGAATGCAGATAGGAGAAATATAATGGACGTAATGAAGAAAGTTCCCGTAAGAGAACAGGATCCCAAAGTCAGGGCAACCAATTTTGACGAGGTTTGCTACGGATATAACAGTGATGAAGCCGTTGAGGAGGCAAACAGATGTCTCACATGCCAGAATGCGCAGTGTGTTAAGGCATGCCCCGTATCAATAGATATTCCCGGTTTTATCAAGGAGATCAAGGAAAAGAATTTTGAAGAAGCAGGATATGTCATCGGAAGATCAAGTGCGCTTCCCGCTGTATGCGGAAGAGTATGTCCGCAGGAGAGTCAGTGTGAAGGAAAGTGTATACGGGGCATCAAAGGCGAGCCGGTATCAATAGGAAAGCTCGAAAGATTTGTTGCCGATTATGCACGCAAGAATGGCATCAAACCCAAGAAGCCCGACAGCCATAACGGAAGAAAGGTTGCAGTTATCGGTTCCGGTCCTGCCGGGCTTACCTGCGCCGGTGATCTTGCCAAGATGGGCTATGACGTAACCATATTCGAGGCTCTTCACGAGGCAGGCGGTGTACTTGTTTACGGTATACCTGAGTTCCGACTTCCCAAGGACGGTGTAGTTAAGCCCGAGATCGAAAACGTCAAGGAGCTCGGTGTCAAGATCGAAACTGACGTTGTAATAGGCAAGTCCGTAACGATTGATGAACTGATGGAAAAAGAAGGCTTTGA
>JAFRIL010000249.1 GCA_017432845.1 Lachnospiraceae bacterium
GTGGTTGACATAATTCTGGAAGCGGCACCCAAACTCAAAAAGGGATGCATAGTCATAGACTGCACCGGAGTCAAAAAGAGCATATGCGAACCTCTTTCCGAAAAGCTCAGTGATATGGGCCTTCGGTTTATCGGAGGACATCCGATGGCAGGCAAGGAAGTTGCCGGATACGCTAACGCAACAGCCGATCTGTTTACGGGTGCTTCAATGATACTGTGCAGGGATGAACATACGGATGAAGCAGCCATTTCAGAGGCGTCGGCTGTATTTAGGAGCATAGGATTTTCGTTTATTAAGGTGACTGACTATGTCACCCATGACAGGGTGATAGCATACACTTCGCAGCTTGCCCACATTGTATCGTCCGCGTACATAAAGAGTTCAACGCTTGACGACCGTTACGGCTTTTCCGCGGGCTCGTTCAAGGATATGACAAGAGTAGCAAAGCTCAACGAAGAGATGTGGGCGGACCTGTTTCTGGCGAACGAATCAAGTATCGTTTTACAGATAGACGAGCTCGTCAATCACCTGATGGAATTTGCAAACGCCATAGAAGCCGGTGACAGGGATAAGCTTGTTGCACTCCTTCGCGACGGCAGGGTTAAGAAGGAAAATGATGAGCTGGCCGAGGAGAGTTTCCGGAAGGATAATGCCTGAAAATGGATATCAGACTGACAAAGCAGAGTGCATCCGCATCACGTATAACGGCGATCTCGTCAAAATCATATGTTCACAGACTGATCATTTCCGCAGCGCTTTATGGCGGCGGGAGCGTAAAGACAAACATTTTGTCAAACGACATGCGCGCGACAGTAAATGCCATATCGTCGCTTGGCGCTGATGCACATATCTGCGAGGATCCGGACGGATCGTATGAGATCATCGTCAATGAGCCCTTAAAAAGAGATGAGGGCAGGATATGCACCATAGACTGCGGTGAGAGCGGGTCGACGGCAAGGTTTGTTCTTCCGCTGGCACCGTATTTTGCAAAAGAGGCTGTTATCACGGGATCGGGAAGGCTTCCAGAGCGGCCGATGGGGCCTCTGTGCGACGTGCTCCGTTTTGCGCAGGTTTCCGTAGATCGCGACATGCTTCCGATAAAACTTGCCGGAATGCCTGTTGCGGGAGATTATTCCATAGCCGGGAACGTGTCTTCACAGTTCATATCAGGACTTTTGTTTTTGCTGCCGCTGCTTGATAAGCCGTCAAGCCTTACCGTTACGGGAAAGTTTGAATCGGCTGCATATGTAGATATGACAGTGGATGTGTTAAAACGGTTCGGTGCCGATATGGTTTTCACGGACTCGGTATTTTATGTCAACCAATCCGACCGGCCAGGACAGTCTGAACGCGGTGTGGCAAACAGAAGTTATACAGCCGAAGGCGACTGGTCCAATGCAGCATATCTTTTGTCGATCGCATCGCTTGGCTGCGGTGTTTTGTTTGACAGTTTCACTGTTGAGGGTCTTAATATGCGCAGTATCCAGGGTGATCGGGCGATAGTTGATATAATGAGAGGGTTCGGCGTTGAGGTTGACATAACAGAGGGCGCATGCACGGTATCTTCCCGTCCACAAAAGGGAGTCGATGTTGATTGTTCACAGATCCCCGATCTGGTGCCGGCACTTGCAACTCTTGCCGCAAACACAGATGGTAAGAGCGTTTTCAGGAATGTAGAAAGACTCAGGATCAAAGAGTGTGACAGGGTTCTGGCAGTTTGTGATATGCTGGAGCAGTTCGGGATAAAGGTTGACATAACACAAAACGGCGATTCGGAAGATATGACGGTCTCAGGAAATGGAACGATCAAACCATCCGGGCCCGTTAAGATCCGTTCGTATAACGACCACAGGATCGCAATGGCCGCCGCTGCGTTCGCACTCTCGTCGGACCGGCCGGTCGTGATAGAAGATGCGATGGCAGTTGATAAGTCATTCCCGGGATTTTACGAAGTGATCGATAAGATGGGAATAGGCAGCAGTATTGTTTGAGACAGGGGGACGGTTCCTTTGTCTCAGTTCCTTTGTCTCATTCCGAGGTGATGTATGGGGTTTAAGGTTGGAAATAAAGTAAATATCGAGGTTTCGGGAGCGTCGCATTCCGAGTATATAGAGGTCCGTATATCCGGTCTTCCTAAAGACCGGAAGGTCGATCTAGATGAAGTGCGCTCTTTTTTAAAGAGAAGGCAGGGCGGAAATGCCTCGTATACCACCGCCAGAAAAGAAGCGGATGAGCCGGAGATAATCGAGGGGATAGAAGACGGGAGATTAACCGGCCAGGTCGTTGTGGCAAGGTTTGTTAACACCAACGCGAGATCCAAAGATTATAAAAAGATGAGGAGCATCCCGAGACCGTCACATGCCGACTATGTTGCATTTGCCAAATACGGCAGGGACATCGACATGTCCGGCGGAGGATTTTTCTCGGGAAGAATGACTCTTCCCGTCTGCTTTGCAGGCTCACTTTGCATGCAGATGCTTAAAAATCGCGGGATCGATATCCGGGCGCATATACTGTCGGTCGGCGATGTTTATGATGATCCCTTCGATCCGGTCGAAGATAAGGCTGATGATCTTGCAGATCACGTACTTTCCGTTATCAATAAGGATGCCGGCGATGATATGGTAAGTCTAATGGAGTCGGTCAGCCGTGAAGGTGATTCAATAGGCGGTTGTATAGAGTGTAAAGTAACGAATGTTCCGGCCGGACTCGGGGATCCGATATACGACAGCGTTGAGTCGGCTCTTTCCTATGCGATCTTCGGCATCCCGGCGATAAAGGGGATAGAGTTCGGCGAAGGCTTCAAAGTCGCGGGCGATCGCGGATCGATAAGTAACGATCCGTTCGTGATCAAAGACGGCAGAATCAGGTGTGCCACAAACAATTCCGGAGGGATTCAGGGCGGAATCACAAACGGAATGCCGATCATATTCAGAGTCGCCGTAAAGCCGACGCCGTCCATATATAAACCGCAAAGATCGGTCGATCTTGATAAAATGGAAGAGTGTGAACTGGTAATAGAAGGAAGGCATGACTCGTGTATAGTTCCAAGGGTTGTGCCGTGCGTGGAGGCGATGTGTGCGCTTGTTCTGGCGGACCTGGTTATGACGGAGGAATTGAAAAATGATCATTGAAACGAAAGGGACGGTTCTAAACGTTTCAAATGAAACAAAAAGAACCGTCCCCACTGTTTCATTTGGACTGGTCGGAGAAAAACTGGGTCACAGTTTTTCTCCTCTTTTGCATGAAAAGTTCGGAGAGTATTCATATGAGCTTATAGAGGTTGCAAAGGAGGAGATCGGCGCATTTTTTGAGAGGGCGGATTTTGACGGAGTAAACGTTACGATCCCTTACAAGGAAAAGGCAATGGAGTACTGCCTGCCAGATAAAAATGCCGGATCGATCGGATGCGTCAACACGCTTGTAAAGGACGGATCCGGCAGACTGTACGGATATAATACGGACACTTACGGATTCGAATACATGTTAAAGCGTTCCGGGATATGCGTTAAGGGGAAGAAGATCGTGATACTCGGAAGCGGCGGAACGAGCCGTACTGCCGCATACACAGCAGCCCGGCTCGGGTGCGGGCAGATTTATGTGGTATCGCGTCATCCGAAGGACATGGGTCTTAGCCTCACATGCCCGGTACACTATGTTTCGTACGATGAGCTTCCCTCCGACTGCGAGATACTCATAAATACGACGCCTGTAGGGATGTATCCAGAGGTGGACAGTGCTGCTGTGGACATAAGTAATTGTTATGTCAACTTAGAGGCGGTCGTTGACGTTATCTATAATCCGCTTCGGACATGCCTGATACTTAAGGCACAAGACCGCGGGATCAAGTCGTGCGGGGGTCTTCCGATGCTTGTGGCCCAGGGATTTTTTGCGTCGCTCCTGTTTTCAGGAAAATCTCTTGGAGAAGATCCTGTCGGAGAGCTTACGGAATCACAGACTAAAGAGATAGAAGATGTTATTTCCTACATTGAGGATAAACAGACCAATATCGTGCTCACGGGTATGCCCGGAAGCGGAAAATCAACCGTCGGCAGGATACTGGCAGGTGCCTGCGGTCTTGAATTTGCCGACACGGATGAAGCCTTTTATAAAATGCAGGGAGTTGGTGCCGGCGATTTTATCCGAAGGGAAGGTGAGGCGAAGTTCCGCCGCCTTGAATCGGAGGCGGTAAGATCCGTATCCCTTAAGGGAGGAAAAGTAATTGCCACCGGTGGTGGTGCGGTGCTTGATCCCGAAAATATCAGGATGCTAAGGCACAACGGTAAGATTGTGTTCATAAACAGGAGACTGGCGGATCTTGCCACGGCCGGCCGTCCGCTGTCTGAGGGATCTGAGAGGTTAAAAGCTCTCTATTTCCGGCGACTTCCGATATATCTGTCGACGTGTGATATGACGGTGGATGTTAAAGGCGATGCCAATAGGGTGGCATATGAGATCATTGAAGGTTTACATAATTCTGATAAGGAGAAGCCTATGAAGATTCTTGTGATAAACGGACCCAACCTTAATATGCTTGGGATCAGAGAACCCGATATTTACGGACGTGATACTTATGATGATCTTATGCGCATGTGCCGCGAAAAGGCGGATGCGCTCAGTATTGAGGTTGATTTTTACCAGAGTAATCACGAGGGTGATTTGGTTGACATAATTCAGGAAGCATACGGGAGGTTTGACGGGATAGTTATCAACCCGGGAGCCTATACGCACACATCTGTTGCGATAGTTGATGCGCTTAAGGCCGTCGGGATACCTGCGGTTGAAGTTCATATATCCGATGTTGATAACAGGGAAGAATTCAGAAAGATTAGCTACATTTCGTCTTATGTTATAAAAACGATAAAAGGACGCGGACTGCCGGGTTATACCGAAGCGATGGAAGAGCTTGTAAGAGCCTCGGGAAGCTCATCTTCCGGAAAATGATGATACTTTGCTCCGGCGATTATGTCTTCTGATATTGTTCTGAACAGCTCATCGGCCGAGGCGAATCTCTTTTCGGGACGATGAAATAAGAGCAGTGTGATTTTTGCCTCTTTGCCGTAAAGGTCACCGTCATATCCGCATATAAAAGTCTCGGCATTAACCCGACCGTCATTGCTGACGGTGGGTCTTGTGCCGAGATTTGTTATTGCGGCATATTGTTTCTGATCGACCGTTATCACGGAAAAATAGACACCGTGCGCAAGATCTGACACATCCTCCACAGGGTCGATGTTGGCGGTCGGCATGCCAAAGTGTGTGCCCAGATGTTTTCCGTGGACAATATAACCTGTA